>JBBJOD010000571.1:0-3324 GCA_037721715.1 Chitinophagaceae bacterium
CAATAGTAAAAAACGCTTTGTTAATTACACAGACCTACCTGCGGGAGATTATATTTTTCAACTGGCAGCTTCCGGGGGAGACGGTATATGGAGTGCTGAGCCTGTTACATTGAAGATAAATATAGTGCCTTCATTCTGGGTTAGCAAGTATGGCTATTTGCTGTATGCTGTTCTTATTGTTATTGCTATTTTCCTTCAGCGCAGGTATACGCTTATGCGCCTCCATGTAAAACATCAATTAGAACTAGATGAAACCAAACGGCAGCAGGAGGTAAAATCTTATGAAGATAAGATGCAGTTTTTTACCAACATATCACATGAGCTGAGAACACCGCTGACATTAATTACCTCACCCATCGAACAATTGGTGAACACTGCAGACCTACCCGCCCGGGTAAACGAGAAGATGGTCATAGTAAGAAAAAACGCGGAGCGCCTGCGGCATATGATCGACCAGGTTCTGGATGTGAGGAAGCTTGAACTTGGCAAGCTTGAACTTCAAAAGGAGTATGTAAACGTAAAAGAATTCCTTCAAAATATCTTTTTACAATTTCAGGACCTGGTTGAAAATAAAAGCATCGCATTTAAGATAGATGTTCAGTTTGAACAGCAGGTTTTAATAGATGTTTTTAAGATGGAACAGGTAATGATCAACTTACTTACGAATGCAAGTAAGTTCACACCTGAAGGAGGCGAGATTGTACTTAGCGGATGCAGGAAAGAGAATTACCTGGTAATTAGCGTTTGCAATTCCGGAACAATGTTAGGTGCTGAAGAAAGGGCCAAAATTTTCGAACCGTTTTACCAGGTAAACGGTAGTAATCGTCATGGCACAGGCCTCGGCCTTACCATAAGTAAAAGCCTGGTAGAACTTCACCAGGGTACGATCAGGGTCGATAGTTTTCGTGATGAAAACTCCGGAGTGCCTTATAACAGTTTCGCCATTAGGCTGCCACTCAACGTGGAAAAGACCCCTCCACAGATTATTGCCGGTGATCAAACAGCCCTTCCTGGAATTGAGGAGCAACTACTTACAACCAGCAAGACGGTATTGCGACAATCAATTGTATTTGTTGATGATAACGAGGACCTAAGAAATATTTTTCAGGAAGAATTTCAATCGGAGTATAATGTATATACTGCGGCGAATGGCAGGGAGGCATTAAAAACAATTCGTAAAATCAAGCCTGCTATTATCATAACCGATGTAATGATGCCCGTGATGGATGGAATGGTGCTGTGTAATGCAATAAAAAACGATGTAGCCATCAATGATATTCCTTTAATTATCCTCACCGCAAAAACTACGGAACAAAGTCGCATGGCAGGGCTTGAGCTAATGGCTGATGATTATATTTCAAAACCTTTCAGTCTCAGGGAACTCCACCTTAAAGTGAGGAACATCATTTTGAAAAGGTCTTCATTAAGAACTAAAATAAACAACGACGTTATATTGAATCCCACAGTATTGAATTTCGAATCGCGGGATGAACGGATCATAAAAGATGCCATCGCCATTATTGAAAACAATATGGATAATGCTGATTTTTCAGTAGAGCACTTGTGTAAAGACGCGAATACCAGCAGGCCGGTGCTTTACAGAAAGATCAAAGAACTCACGGGTATGTCCATCCAGGTATTTATATTAGACATCCGTTTAAAAAGGGCCGCCCAGTTATTAAAAACAAAGAGCCTTTCCGTGTCTGAGGTAATGTTCAGTACAGGTTTCTCGAGTCCGTCGTATTTTAATAAAGCGTTCAAAAATAAATTTAATTCATCACCTGCACAGTATAACCATCAATAGAAAACAGGGGATATATGGAATGAGCTGAAAGAAACCATTTACCTGAAATTAACAGTGTTAGTGCTTCAGCATGTTGCGATCATGCTGTTGATCATATTTCGGTGCTATGCCCACAGCTCTGCAAGGCCACATCTTACTCAATGTTTCGGATCATCGTGGAAAAGATGCGGACTACTTCGGTTATCCGACGCCTGGATTGTCAACCAGTACTGTTTTTTGAACGCTCAGTATGTAAAAAAGAATACGAAGTACATACTTTTACTTTGAAATAAACCTTGCTGCCTGATCCTTAAAATACCAGATATGAAAAAAACAGCAGTTGACTTATCAACTTTTATCACTCGATCTACAGGTGTGTCTTTCTTGTGCCTGGTGTATATCCTATTCGTCCCTCCCAGGCCGATAAGCGCCCAATCTCTCACTAAACGCGTCAATATTCTTCTCATCATTGCAGACGATATGTCGCTAAATGCAGGAGTGTATGGAGAACGGTCCATTAAAACACCAGGGATAGATGGTGTTGCGGCAACAGGCGTTGTGTTTAACAATGCCTTCTGTACAGCTTCATCCTGTACCCCTTCCCGGGCCAGTATATTAAGTGGAAAATACCCGCATGAACTTCAGGAAGGCGCCAATCTATGGAGCACATTCCCGTCCAGGTTTCCCAATTATACCAGAACGCTAGAAACCGCAGGCTATACCATCGGGCTGACAGGCAAAGGATGGGGCCCCGGACAAACACACCCCGGGGGATATACAATCAACCCGGCTGGGCCAAACTTTACCAGTTTCGAGGAATTTATAATGAAGCTCCCCGGAAATGCTCCGTTTTGTTTTTGGATAGGGCCATCAGATCCGCACCGTCCTTATGAACAAGGCTTGAAAAATCAAACGGAGATAGACAAAACTCTAATAAAAGTACCCGGGTGGTTGCCCGACAATGAAGTAGTACGTGGTGACATGATGGATTACCTTGCGGAAGTGAAGCGCTTTGACCAGGCCGTTGAAAATGCGGTTAAACTGCTGAAAGAAAAAGGGCTGTTTGAAAACACGTTGATTATAATTACCTCTGATAATGGAATGCCTTTTCCAAGAGCAAAGGCTAATGTCTATAATTCAGGTAGCCATATACCCCTTGTAATGAGCTGGGGTAACAAATTCAAAAAAGGCAAGTATTACAACGAACTGGTAAGCCTGGCAGACCTTGCTCCTACTATCCTGGAAGCGGCAAGTGTAAAATCCTCCGTACCACTTTCAGGAAGTTCCCTCCTTCCTTTACTGATAAATAATAAGCCGGATGAAAGATTTAACCGGGTTTTCCTTGAACGGGAGCGGCATGCCAACGTACGTAAGGATATGCAGAGCTACCCGGTAAGGGCCATCAGGACTAGAGACTACCTGTATATCGAAAATCTCAGGCCGGAAAGATGGCCGGCTGGTGACCCTGATTACAAGGTGCCGCCATCCCCCTTTGGTGATATTGATAATGGGCCCTCCAAAGAATACCTGGTTAAAAACCG
>JBBJOD010000081.1:0-12482 GCA_037721715.1 Chitinophagaceae bacterium
TAACTGGGCCCTGGCAGCTATCACCTTACTATCACTGTCAGCAGTGATTTATTTCCTTGGCAAACGTGTTACAGCTGCCAGGGTGCAGGCAGAACAACAGCCAGCCAGCCTTTCGCCATACGATGAAGCCATCCAGGCACTAAAAATTCTGAAAGACCAGCGATTACCTGAGAACGGCCAGGTAAAATTATATTATACCAGCCTGAATGATATAGTGCGTTCCTTTATATGGAAGAAATTAAGCCTCGCGACCATGCAGAAGACCAATGAAGAATTGATGTTACAGGTTCAGCAACTGGGGCTGCAGCACGATGCTCTAATTCCATTGGCTCAAACTTTAAGAATGAGCGACGCCGTTAAATTCGCCAAGTTCGTCCCCGGCATTGAAGACAATGAACACAGTTTTTCTAACATTAGAAGCTGTATCGAATCGTTAAATAACCTGCAAAATCGCGCATAAAAGACAGGTGTCAAAGTGATTAGTCAGCCTCCTGAAAGCGCAACTATAAAATACCTTAAACGATTACTAAATTTGTTTTGATTTGAAAACGCAGGGTCCTGTCTACTTGCGAAGTGATTTGTATATCCTGATGGCGCTCATCAACAAAATAACAAAAAGCACCAGTCCTGTTAATCCCCAAACCAGGCTCATCCCCTGTTTCACAACCACCAGCATTACAATCGATACCAGGAAAATGGTTGCTACTTCATTCCATACCCTCAGTTGACCAGAAGTATATTTGAACCTGCCTTTCATCTGCTGCCTGTAGATATGTTGCAACGATAAGTGATAGGCATATAAAGCAAGAACCAGGATCAATTTAATGAGGAGCCATCCAGGAACCGAGCCATAAAGCCAAAGCATTCCCAAGCCAAAAATGAGCGTCAGCACTGCAGATGGCCATGTTATTCCCAGCCACAACCTTTTTATCATGACGGAAAACTGCGTTCGTAAAATATCTCTTTCCACAGGTTCTTTCTCGCCCGCTTCTGTATTATAAATGTAAAGCCTTACCATATAGAAAAGCCCGCTGAACCAGGTAACGACGAAAATGATATGCAGGGCTTTTACGTAGTTGTACATGTACTGATCTAGTTAAGTACCATTTCTTTATTGCCTTCTGAAAGCTGTGTCACCCAGTTTGTAATAGCCTGTACCCATAAAGGCTGAATATTAAGGCATGGAATCAGTGTAAATGACTCACCGCCCTCCTCCATAAAGGTATGCCTGCCTTCCATGGCTATTTCCTGTAATGTTTCCAGGCAATCACTTACAAATGCGGGACATACTACCAACAATTTTATAACACCTTCCGCCGGAAATTCTGCAAGGCGAAAGTCTGTATAAGGCCTTAGCCATTCTTCCTTTCCAAGCCGCGACTGGAAGGAAAAGCTATATTTTTCCTGGGGTAGATTTAGTTTGCCAGTCAGAAGTTTCATGGTAGAAAGGCATTGATGCCGGTAACATTGAGCATGCGCCGCTGAAGCAGTATCACAGCAGTTTTCCGTCTTCAGGCAATGAGACCCTGTAAGATCTGATTTAAGAATATGCCGCCTCGGTATTCCATGATAGCTGAACAGGATATGGTCATAATCAGAATTTAGGTAGGGGCGTATGCTTTCACTCAGGGCAACCAGGTATTCTTCGTTGTTATAATACGGTTTTACAAAGCTTAGTTTGAAAGGGTATTTCTTTTTCTTATAGACCTCCCGGGCATATTCAACAGCGGTTTCATAGCTTGACATTGCATAATGCGGGTACATGGGTATGGCGATCACTTCCTCGAGGCCCGGAACTTTCTTCATCAAAGCATCATAACCGGCGACGGAGGGGTTGCCATACCTCATGGCTATTTCAACCGGTGCATCCATCTTACGCTGCACCAGGGCCTGCAATTGTTTTGTAATTACAATCAGTGGAGAGCCCTCATCAGTCCACACAGTCTTGTATGCTTCCGCCGACTTCGATGCACGGAAGGGCACGATGATGCCACCTACCAGGAGTTTTCTTAACAGGTAGGGATAGTCGATGACCCTTTCGTCCATTAGAAATTCCATTAGGTAACTCCTTACATCTTTTACCGATGTTGAATCAGGTGAGCCCAGGTTCATTAATACAATTCCACGCTTCGTCGTTTTTTCCATAATGCTGTTTATGTTTTGCAAAATTAAATGCTGCCTGAACATTAAATGCTCAATTCGCTGGCTTATCAACACATTTTTTACGTGTAAGTATACGATAGGTTATAATATGACATTTTTATGACGAATTCTTTTTTTCTAATGGCTGGTTGCCTGCTACTTTTGCATGTGGCTATGACTACAGACTCGTATGCAGGGAAATAACATCAAAGACATATCAACTTTCTATATAGCGGGTATTAACTACAAAAAAACAGATGCTTCCGTCAGGGGGCAGTTTGCCATTAATAATGCGCAGTATGAAGACTTGCTTCTAGCGGCTCCACAATCGGGCATCAGTGAGCTTTTTGTTCTGTCTACCTGTAATCGTACTGAAATTTACGGTTTTGCCGAGGATCCCGGGTTACTTATTGAATTGCTATGTACAAAAACACAGGGTGATAGCAACACGTTTACAAGTCTTGCTTACATTAAAAAAGGCGTGCATGCCGTTCAGCACCTTTTTAATGTTGCTGCAGGGCTTGACTCACAGATACTGGGCGATTATGAAATAGTTGGGCAAATAAAGCAGTCAGTAAAGTTTTCCAGGGAGCGCAATTTTATAGGATCTTTTACAGAAAGGCTTGTAAACGCGGTATTGCAATCCTCCAAAATGATCCGTAACCAGACTGGACTTAGTGGAGGCACCGTTTCGGTTTCTTTTGCAGCTGTTCAGTATATCAAACAGAACGTACCTCATTGCGCCACCAAAAGAATCCTGTTACTGGGTGTAGGAAAAATAGGTCGCAATACTTGTAAGAACCTGGTAGACTATCTTGAGACGAAGAACATTACGCTAGTTAACCGCAGCCTTGAAAAAGCGCAGGCACTTGCCGAAGAGTTGGGCCTCCGGTATGCTCCTTACAAACAGGCGGGCCAATTTATACAGTCTTCCGATATCATCATCGTTGCGACAAATGCCACCTCGCCTATACTTACCAAAAAGGATATTAAAAATTACGGGCACAAATTGATCATCGACCTTTCGGTGCCCAGTAGCCTGGAACCTGGTGCCAGGGAATTGAAAAATATTGATTTTGTAGATGTGGATGAATTGTCAAGTATCAAAGACAAAACCATTAAAAAAAGAGCAGCCGAAGTTCCTAAAGCGCAGTCTATTATAAAGTGTCACCTGGAAGAATTTCTTGAATGGCACGAAATGCGGAAACATGTGTCCGTACTTAAGGCAGTTAAGATAAAACTAATGGAAATCACTACTGACAGGCTTCTGCTGCCGCTTACTTCATCTCATGTAAATACAGCTTTCGGGCAGCAGGAAAAGATACAGCAGGTAATTAATGTATTGGCTGTAAAAATGCGGAGGAAGAACCAACGCGGGTGTCATTATATTGAGGCGATCAATGACTTTATGGCAACTGGTTCAACAAAGTCGGCATGAAAACCCTGATACGAATAGGTACAAGGGAAAGCCAGCTTGCTACCTGGCAGGCATCACTGGTTCAGCAATTATTCTCCGAACAGGGACAGGAAGCCGTGTTGGTTCTCATAAAAAGCCAAGGGGATATCGACTTAAAAACGCCCCTGTACGAAATGGGTGTTCAGGGTATTTTTACCAGGAGCCTTGATATTGCCTTGCTAGAAAATCGGTGCGATATAGCCGTTCATTCTATGAAAGATGTTCCCACTCAGTTACCACTTGGAATTGTGCAGGCAGCGGTTTTAAAAAGAGGGCCTGTAAATGACTTGCTGGTGTATAAAAAAGACACTGAATTTTTGAACAGTATCAACGACCTGGCAAATATAGCTACCAGCAGCATTCGGCGTAAAGCCCAGTGGCTCAATAGATATCCGCATCACTTCATTCATAATTTAAGGGGGAACGTAAACAGCCGGTTAAGAAAATTATCTGTAGAAAGCTGGGATGCCGCAATATTCGCACAGGCCGGACTTGAAAGAATAAACCTGCGGCCCGAAAAAAGCATGGTCCTGGAGTGGATGTTACCTGCACCTGCCCAGGGTGCTATCGTTGTTGTTTGCCGAAAAGGGGATGATTCAATTTTTGAATCCTGTTCCCGGTTCAATGACCTAAATACTGAATTGTGTACAAAAACCGAAAGAGATTTTCAGCATGCGTTGGCTGGCGGTTGTTCAAAGCCAATCAGTGCGTTGGCTGAAATTAAAGCCGGTAAGCTTCATTTCCGTGGTAACATCTTTTCAACAGATGGACAACAAAAAGCTTGCATAGAAAAAGAGACTGCCATCAATGACACGGACGAACTAGGAAGCAGGGCAGCCCTGGAATTACTACAAAATGGTGGAAAAGAAATAGCAGATCACATTGAACATGCCGCACAATAAGAAATACCTTTTAAGCACAAGGCCTTTGGATGAACCTATTATGCTAAAGGCAGCACAGTATGGTATAAGTATTCAAACCATCCCTTTTATAAAGACCGAACCCACTATTGACATTGATTTACGAGAACAGATACTGGCCGCCTCTAACCGGTCTTTAAACGTTGTATTTACCAGCATGAATGCGGTGGAAGCGGTTGCTGGTTGTTTACCTGGTGTAACAGACCAGTGGAAAATATATTGCCTGGGTACAGCTACTAAAAAACTTGTTCAACTTCACTTTAAGGACAGCTTGATCGCAGGCACCGCCTCCAACGCTTCTTTATTAGCGGATAACATTATAGACAACCAGGTTGAAAGTGTTGTTTTCTTCTGTGGCGACCAGCGAAGGGATGAGTTACCTGAAAAGTTAATTAAGCATAACATACAGGTTGATGAACTAGCGGTTTATAAAACAACCGCTATTCCTGCACTGGTTAACAAAGATTATGATGGGATACTATTTTTTAGTCCTAGTGCAGCCGAGAGTTTTTTTTCTGTAAATGTTGTACCTGATCATACTATCTTGTTTGCCATTGGAACCACTACTGCAGATTGTATTCGGCAGTTCAGCACGAATACAATCGTTGAAAGTGATTTTCCCGGCAAGGAGAACCTGGTGGAGAAAGCGATCAGCTACCTTGATAAATCTAACAAACCTAATGACCCTATTAAAAAATGACTTGTTGTTAAGAGCCCTGAAGGGTGAACACGTGGATAGACCACCAGTTTGGATGATGCGACAGGCGGGTAGGTACCTTCCGGATTACATGAAACTGAAAGAAAAATATTCTTTTTTTGAACGCTGCCAGATACCTGAGCTGGCTACGGAAATTACCATCCAGCCGGTTGAACAGGTGGGAGTAGACGCTGCTATCATTTTTTCTGATATCCTGGTGGTGCCGCAGGCAATGGGAATGGAAGTACAGATGGTAGAGGGAAAAGGGCCATTTTTGCCGGAGCCGGTTAAGCAATACCGCGATATCGACAAATTAACAGTTCCGGATGTTGATGAAAAATTAGGCTATGTATTCGATGCGCTCTCGCTTACAAAAAAAACGCTGGATGGCCGGGTGCCATTGATAGGGTTTGCCGGTGCACCCTGGACGTTGTTGTGTTACATGGTGCAGGGTAAGGGCTCTAAAACTTTCGACGAAGCCAAAGCATTCTGTTTCACCCAGCCCGAGGCGGCGCATCGCTTACTACAAATGCTTACCGATACAACTATCGCGTACCTCCGCGGACAGGCAAAAGCGGGCGCCGATGTGGTGCAATTATTTGATTCATGGGGTGGTTTGTTGAGTCCAAAAGATTTTGAAGAATTTTCGTTGAGATACATCCGCCAGATAATCGCCGCCGTGAAAGACGACTGCCTGACCATCATCTTCGCCAAGGGCGCATGGTTTGCGCTGGAAAGCATGAGCCAGACCGGTGCAAACGGGCTCGGTGTCGACTGGTGTGTTGCACCAAAAATTGCCCGTGAATTTGCCGGGAAAGATATCACCCTTCAAGGTAATTTCGACCCATCCAGGTTGTTGGGATCTGTCGACTCTATAAAAAAGTCGGTGAAGGAAATGATAGATGCATTTGGTACGCAGCGCTACATTGCCAACCTCGGTCATGGCATTCTTCCTAATGTGCCCGTTGATCATGCACGGGCCTTTGTTGACGCGGTGAAGGATGGGGAATGGGGGAATGGTGAATGGTGAAAAGGGTTAAACCACGCTAATAACTATTTAAAGGGTATTTATCTTGGGTTAATAATCATTTAGATGTTTTTAACTCTTAATCATCAAAAGCTGGATCTGTATGTTATTTCGATCGAGCTTGTGAGTGAATGTTACAAGCTAACTAGATCTATGCCAGTTGAAGAAAAGTTTGGTATGATATCTCAGATAAGAAGAGCATCTTTGTCAGTTCACTTAAATATTTCAGAAGGATCATCTCGTCACTCTCAGGTTGAGAGAAGGAGATTTTTTGAAATAGCTCGGGGTTCTTTAATTGAAATTGATGCAGCGTTGGACGTTGCCAACATGCTTGGATACCTTGTGAATGTTCAAATTGACAAGCTGGGCGGGTTAATTATTCAAAGCTTTAAAATTTTAACAGCTTTAATGAAAAAGTAACAATTCTCCATTGACCATTGACCATTGACCATTCACCATGAAAGATCTATTCAATGCCTTCCTCCTCAGCCTGCAAAACACCATCTGCTCCGTATTGGAAAAAGAAGATGGCAAAGCAGTTTTCGAGGAAGACCGTTGGGAAAGGGCCGAAGGCGGTGGTGGTATATCGAGGATCATCACAGATGGTAACGTTTTTGAAAAAGGCGGCGTAAATACCTCGGCTGTTCATGGCAAACTGCCGACGGCTATGCAACAGGCTTTCGGTGTAGGCGAAAGTAATTTTTTTGCCTGTGGGTTGTCTCTGGTGATACATCCGTTAAATCCTTTCGTTCCAACCGTTCATGCCAATTGGCGGTATTTTGAATTATATGATACAGAGGGCCATCGCATTGATAGCTGGTTTGGTGGAGGAAGTGACCTGACACCCTATTATATATTCCCGGAAGACGGCCATCATTTCCATGACACCTTGAAAAAGGCATTGGATGCTTTTGGGGAGGACTTGTATCCCGGCTTCAAGAAAAATTGTGACGAATATTTTATCAACAGGCACCGCAATAACGAAGCTCGGGGAATAGGTGGTGTATTTTACGATTACCTTCGCCCCGTTGATGAGGCCGACGGCCTGCGTTTACTAGCTCTCCAGCGCGCCAATGGCAGCGCATTCCTGGAGTCTTATTTGCCCATCGTGGCGCGGAGAAAGCAGCTGCTCTATACCGATCAACACAAATACTGGCAGGAAATCAGGCGTGGACGATATGTTGAATTCAACCTGATTCATGACAGGGGAACACTATTTGGCCTTAAAACAAACGGACGGACCGAAAGCATCCTGATGAGCCTACCACCACGGGCGAGATGGGAGTATAATTTCCATCCACCGGTGGGAAGTCCCGAAGCTGAGTTGCTGGAATATTTGAAGCCGAGGGAATGGACGGAGAAGGGTGATGAATGATGAGTGATGAGTGATGGAGGCATTTACCTGATTTGTTATGTATGACCGAATTTTCGAACGACACTGAATATGATAAGCATTGTTATCTTTTGCACAGAACTCATAACTCATAACCCATCACTATTCCCATGCTTCTTTCCAAACGAAACCGCATACTCCGCCAATCACCTGCCATCCGCTCACTAGTGGCGGAAACCCTACTAACTCCCAGTGATTTCATTGTGCCGCTATTTATTGTTGAGGGAGAGAACATTAAGGAAGAAATAAGCTCAATGCCAAATTATTTCAGGAGAAGCATCGACCTGACAGTTGAAGAAGTGAAGGAATTGTGGCAACTAGGTTTAAAGGCTGTTTTAGTTTTTATTAAATGCAAAGATGCATTGAAAGATAACAGTGGTACAGAAGCTGTTAACCCAACGGGCCTGATGCAAAGAAGCATTAGGGCAATAAAAGATGCCTGCCCGGAGATGCTCGTTATGACGGATGTAGCCCTTGACCCTTTTTCTACTTATGGGCACGATGGAATTGTAGAGGGATCCGAAATTGTAAATGATGCCACGGTGGAAGTGCTGGCCCGGATGAGTGTAAGCCACGCGGAGGCAGGAGCCGATTTTGTGGCACCCAGTGATATGATGGATGGCAGAATTGCCGCAATAAGAAAAGCCCTCGAGGAAGCCGGCTTCACAAAAACCGGGATCATGAGCTACAGCGCCAAATATGCTTCCTGTTTCTATGGCCCTTTCAGAGACGCTCTGGACAGCGCCCCCGGCTTCGGAGATAAGAAGACCTACCAGATGGATTATGCCAATCGAATAGAGGCCATCAGGGAAACCCTGATGGACATAGAAGAAGGAGCGGATATCGTCATGATAAAACCAGCGATGGTTTACCTGGACATTATACGTGAAATAAAAGATCGGGTAAATGTTCCCGTGAGTGCATATAATATCAGCGGTGAGTACGCAATGATCAAAGCCGCCGCAAAAATGGGTTGGCTGGATGAAGAAAAAGCGATACTGGAAACATTGACAGCCATTAAACGCGCAGGGGCAGACTTGATCGCAACCTATTTTGCAAAAGACGCCGCGAAGCTGTTGGGGTGATAGTTGGTGTAGTCAGCAACCAATCACTCATAATTCATAACCCATCATTCACAATTCAAAAAAATTGACCATTCAACATCTACCCCAATCGCCGCCCCGCAGTAAAGAACTCTTTCAACGAGCCCAATTATCAATTCCTGGTGGAGTGAACTCGCCGGTGCGCGCTTTCAAAAGTGTAGGTGGAACGCCCATCTTTATGTCGAGCGCCAAAGGTGCGTATTTGTTCGATGCTGATGGTAAACGGTATATCGATTATATCAATTCATGGGGACCGATGATTCTAGGGCATGCGTATCAGCCAGTGACAGATGCCATTATCAAAAAAGTAAAGGGCTCCACTTCATTTGGAGCACCCACGGAGCTCGAGATCGAAGTAGCGGAACTTATCAAAAGCATGGTGCCAAATGTAGACCTTATCCGCATGGTAAACAGCGGAACAGAGGCTTGCATGAGCGCAATTCGCCTGGCAAGAGGATATACAGGAAGGAACAAATTCATAAAATTTGAAGGTTGTTACCATGGCCACGCAGATGCCTTTCTTGTAAAAGGAGGTAGTGGCATGGCAACCCTTAACATACAATCGGTTCCAGGCGTAACAGCGGGAGTTTCCAATGATACGTTAACGGCACCGTTTAATGACCTGGAGGCAGTCAGGGAACTGGTTACATTGAACAAGGGTGAGATTGCCGCCATTATCATTGAGCCGGTTGCGGGAAACATGGGATGCATTCTGCCAATGCCAGGCTACCTGGAAGGTTTAAGGGCAATCTGCGACCAGGAAGGAATTGTTTTTATTCTTGACGAGGTAATGACAGGATTTCGTTTGGCCGCTGGTGGAGCACAGGAACGACTGGGTATAAACGCAGACATGGTCACTTATGGAAAAGTAATTGGGGCCGGAATGCCCGTTGGTGCATTTGGAGGAAAGAAAGAAATCATGGAAAAAATAGCTCCGCTGGGTAATGTTTACCAGGCTGGAACGCTCAGCGGTAATCCCATTGCAATGATTGCTGGCTATACGCTGCTCAAAACATTGAAAGACGAGCCCCATCTGTATACTGAACTGGAGGAAAAAGGACTTTTCCTGGCAAATGGCTTACGAACCGCCATTGAAAATCGACACATACCTTGCCGGATAAATCATTTGGGTAGTATGATCAGTGTTCATTTTTGCGATCATGACGTTACAGACTTTTCAACCGCGGCAAAGGCCGACATCCCCTTATTTAATAGTTTCTTTCATCATATGCTATCCAGTGGCGTATACCTGCCGCCGTCCGCTTATGAAAGCTGGTTTTTAAGCAATGCACTTACCTACTCGGATCTTGACGAAACGATCGGGGCGGCAGAAAGCTTTTTTAAAAAGTGATACTTCGTACTTTATCTGTCGAAAATGTCGAAACTTAAATTAAAAGGAAGAGACCTCAGGGCTATTGGCTTTCCGGAATCACCGGTGATCAGCCTGACGATGAATATAATGGAGAAGCTGTATCGTCACAGGGAAAAGCAGGAAGCACTGGATCAGCTTAGCAAATTGCTGGAGGATCCGAAGGCGTTTCTTCAAGATGTAAACCTTGGAAAGATTGCCTCAGCACTTTTGCCTCCCCCAAATACCGCAACGTCTGAAATTAAGCTAAACGATCCAGGCGTTCATTTCAATGTTTTCGGAGTACAACATATAGAAGAAGGCGCCATGAAGCAGATGCAGCAGGCTGTTCGCCTGCCTGTTTCTATTGCAGGTGCCCTGATGCCTGATGCGCACCAGGGTTATGGATTACCGATTGGCGGAGTGCTAGCCACAGAAAACGCTGTAATACCTTACGGGGTCGGAGTAGATATCGGTTGCAGGATGTGCCTGTCTATCTTCGATCTTGATCCCAAAGATCTTGACACCAGGCAAAAATTCTTTGCCCGTGAATTAAATGAGCAGACATTGTTCGGTGCCGGCAAAGAGTTTAAAAAAATCGCTGACAATGAGGTGCTTGACAGAAAAGAATTTGCAGAAATCAGTTTACTCAAAGGCTTGCACGACCGTGCTGCCAGGCAGTTAGGTTCGTCTGGTTCGGGCAATCATTTTGTTGAATTTGGAACGGTTCAAATAAGGGCTTTTGATGAGGCACTCCATCTTCCTGCAGGTAGCTATGTCGGCTTATTGTCTCACTCCGGCTCCAGGGGGTTGGGAACAAATATTGCCAATCATTTTACAAAGCTTGCCAGGGAGAAAAGGCGTTTACCCGGGGAGGCGTCGAACCTTGCCTGGTTCAACCTGGATGAACAGGAAGGTATAGAATACTGGATGTCTATGAACCTTGCGGGTGATTACGCGTCGGCAGGTCACCATATCATTCATCAAAAACTCGCCCGGCAGCTTGGCAGAAGCCCGTTGAGAATGGTGGAGAACCATCACAATTTCGCCTGGAAGGAAATACATGAAGGCCGTGAATTGATCGTTCACCGCAAGGGAGCCACACCGGCAGGTAAAGATGTGCTGGGAGTTATTCCGGGGTCGATGACTGCACCAGGATTCATTGTTAAAGGGAAAGGAGAAACAGCTTCCTTGTCTTCAGCCTCCCATGGCGCTGGAAGGAAAATGAGCCGTACAGCCGCTATAAAAACAATTACACAGAAAGATATGGACGAGGAGTTGAGCAGGCACCAGGTAAAATTGATGGGCGGCGGACTCGATGAATCGCCGCACGCTTACAAGGATATCGAAAAGGTGATGCAGTCGCAGCAAAACCTGGTAGACGTGGTAGGCAGGTTTTATCCAAGGATAGTGAGAATGGATGGATGAATTTAGTTATGGGTTATGAGTGATGTGTGATGGGGAGGGGTCAATGGTGAATGGTCAATGGTGAATGGTGAATGGTGAATGAAGGGTGACGGCTTTCAGGTTGGGTTATAGCCCATCCCCTCCTTGGAGGGGCGAGGGGTGGGTCCCTATTTTTACAATGGTTAAATTTAGAAGGCACAAAAATCTTGCTTAGAAACAACAGAAACCACTCCGCGCTGAGCACGCACCGCATTCTGTACTAAGCTACCATCTCACTACAACTGGTCGAAAATATAATACAAGGGCGCTTCCTCCAGCACCCGTCGCATGCTTTGATTTTCCTTTTCTTCCCATTTTATGAGGCGGATATATCCGTTGCTTATTTCAATGCCGCTAATATCGCCATCATTGAAACAGCAGCAGCCTGTATTGAAATAGCTGGGATGTGCCATGGGTTTTAGAATTTTCTTACCGGAGTATTCCTTTTTTCTTTTT
Source organism: Chitinophagaceae bacterium (assembly GCA_037721715.1). GTDB lineage: Bacteria > Bacteroidota > Bacteroidia > Chitinophagales > Chitinophagaceae > JADCRZ01. Next base: position 11,989 of record JBBJOD010000081.1, read on the forward strand.
TCCAGTTCCGCCTGCAAATGTTTGATCAGGGCGGTATCTGCTTCAGCAGTGGCTTTCAACAATTGTTTTGTTAACCGGTCTATATGGTCCATGGAAGCAAATACCGGTTTATGGGTATGGCCGGATATAAAGACATTATTATTTTGCGTAGCGCTCCATTCGTACATGATAATATTGTGCTTGTCTACCAGTTCAAAAGTATCGGAAACACTGTCGATGCTGATCTCAAGAAAACGTTGTATGGGCGTCCAGATAGCGGCGACCACCCATTTACTAAAAGCATTCCCATCGCTTTTCCTGTCTCCCTGGTGGCCATGGGTTAAAAAGAACGAATAGGTTTTGGTTTTGTATTCTGTTTGTAGCACTATTCCTTCATAAACTTCTAGTGTATCTCCGAAGATGGGTTTCAAAAATAGGCTTTGCTGGATGGCATACTTCCATTCAAGGTCATGATTGCCAAAAACCCGGTAATATAGTCCTTTCTGTAAAAACTT
>JBBJOD010000572.1:0-3314 GCA_037721715.1 Chitinophagaceae bacterium
TCGATTGATATAGTTTTCCAAAATCGGTTTGTAAAAATCTTTGATCAAGCAAGGACGCTGAAAGCTCAAATAATAGATTGCCGTACATGTTCAAGTAAGTATATATGCCTCACTTTGCACATCTTTTATGCCATTATGAAGGTTTTTTACAGCTATCCACATCTTCAAACCCTTTGTGGATAAGTATTCCAGCTTTTCAGGGAGACCCCAGGTATTAATATCAGGTATCTGAAATGGGTAAGAAAGGCTCCGAACCGTACGTTCCAAACCTCTATCAGTTCTATTTCATTTTTTTGTCATTGCTTTTGAAGATCAACCCATCTTTCATCACGAACATTACTTTTTCCATTGCGCGGATGTCCTGTATGGGATCTCCATTTACTGCAATGATGTCAGCCAGTTTTCCTTTCTCTACAACACCCAGCACATTGGAAATGCCCAATAGATCGGCCGCATTAAAAGTAGCGGACCGGATGGCTTCTATTGCGGGCATACCTCCTTCTACCATGTATTCAAATTCTTTCGAGTTTTTACCATGCATAAAAACGCCTGCATCTGTTCCAAAAGCAATCTTTACACCGGCCTTCATCGCTTTGGTAAAGGTAGCCTGGATTTTTGGTCCCACTTCCAACGCCTTGGGTGTAACGATTGGTGAGAAGTAGCCGGGCATTTTTGCAGAATCTGCTGTTGACTTTCCTGCAATGATAGTAGGAACATAATAGGTGCCATATTTCTTAAACAATTCAATGGCTTCGTCATCCATTAAGGTGCCGTGTTCAATCGATGAAACGCCGGCAAGGATTGCTCGTTTCATCCCCTCCGCGCCATGGGCATGAGCAGCCACTTTAAAGCCATAATCCTTCGCCGTTTCTACGATCGCTTTTAATTAATCAGCACTGAATTGCGCACCGGACGCATCTTTTGCCTGGCTTAATACGCCGCCCGTTGCTGTTATTTTAATGAGGTCCGCACCATCTTTGTATCGCTGGCGTACAGCCTTCCTTGCCTCATCGGGCCCGTTTATCACCCCTTCATTCGGACCGGGGTCGCCCATCAGATCCTTGCGGTATCCATTGGTTGGATCCGCATGTCCTCCTGTTGTTGCAATGGATTTGCCTGCCGTATAAATTCTGGGGCCAATCGCAACCCCCTTATTAATAGCATTGCGTAAGCCAATGTTTACACCTGTGCCTCCCAGGTCACGAACCGTGGTAAATCCTGCCATCAGGGTAACGTTGGCATATTTTAAAGATTCGAAAGCTATATCTACAGGGTTCATGCTGAACCTATCGGCAGCGGTACCTCTTCTTGTTTCAAGTTCCATATGCACATGCATATCCATTAAACCCGGCATCACGGTACTGTTTTTCAACTCGATGACGGTATCACCCGAACCGGGTTCTACAAACCCTTTTAGTACGTCTGTAATCTTGTTTCCTTCAACAATTACCGACATGGCCTCCAGCACCTTTTTGTTTTTTACATCTACCAATTTTCCGCAGTGAAGTATTGTTTTTTGTGCAGTAATGCAGATTGCTGATAGCAGCAAGAAGACAAAAAGCGCAGCGCATCTTTTCATTTTAAGTACTTGATGTTAATAATCTTTTTATTCAACCTGTTTAAAGATTTTATGCAGTTACGGAAGCGCGTACGCAATATAACTGTCACCTGGAGCGGCACCTAGTTTGGTACCTCCACAAGCCACAACGATGTATTGCTTTCCATTGACCGAATAGGTGCTAGGGGTAGCAAAGCCGGCCGCTGAAAGCTGTGTTTCCCAAAGCAGCTTACCGTTGTTTTTGTTGTAAGCCCGGAACTTTTTATCCTTGGTGCCGGCGATAAATAACAGGTTTCCCGCTGTCACCACGGGTCCTCCATAACTTTCAGATCCTGTTTGTGGAATGCCCCTGGCTGCCAGTTCCGGGTATTCCCCGAAAGTAATTTTCCATAAGTATTCTCCGGTATTCAGGTTAATCGCGTTCAATGTGCCCCACGGTGGTCTTATAGCGGGGTAACCATTCTTGTCTAAAAATTTACTGTACCCAGAAATTTTATACGAAAGTTTTTTTGCATTTGCCGGTTTCGTTATTTGTGGTTCTTTTGACAGCCCGGGTTCCTGTTTCTCTTCCCCCAAAAGAAAGGCTACCACCGCTTTTGTATCCCCTTCCGAAAAATTAGCGAAAGCCGGCATCATCTTTTTTCCATGCCTGATTACATGGCTGATCTCTTCACGGTTTTTCCGGCTTGAGATACCTAACAGTGAAGGGAAACCGCTATTTATGTTGCCTTTGCGCTCGGCACCGTGGCAGGAAGCGCAATTAGAAATGTAGAGACGATGGCCGGAAGTGAGGCCTAACAATTCCTTTTCTGTATCTGAGGCGCCGATTGAAATGCGCCAGGCCATTTCACTGCTGTTAACATAAAGAATCCCGGACGGGTCTGCCGCTGCCCCACCCCATTCTGCACCACCGTCGAGCCCCGGGTAAATGATAGAGCCCCCTTTACTTAAAGGTGTAAAAGGTCCCTCAGAGCGGCTCTGCCTTAGTATTTCCTTTAACTCCTGCTGATTTTCCGAATAGGGATTGATGTCAGCCTCCCGAAAGTTTTGCCGCGCGTATGCCGCCGGTCTTTCAGGAAGTGGCTGCGTAGGCCAGCTGTGTTCACCCGGAACGTCTGAGGAGGGAACCGGCCTCTCTTTGATTGGAAACAGCGGTGTACCTGTAACCCGGTCAAACACAAAAACCCAGCCCTGCTTGGTTACCTGGGCAACGGCATCTACCCGTTTTCCATTACGGGTGATGGTGATGAGGTTGGGAGGAGCAGGTGGATCACGATCCAATATATCATGGTGTACAAACTGGAAATGCCAGATGCGTTTCCCGGTTTTTACGTCGAGTGCCAGCAGGCAATTCGCAAAAAGATTTGCTCCTTTTCGGTTGCCTCCGTAAAAGTCGTATGCTGCAGAACCGGTTGGCACATACAGGATGCCTCGTTTGCGGTCAATCGCCATTCCTGACCAATTATTAGCGGCGCCAACTTCCGTATTTTTATAAGCGTCTTTCGGCCATGTCTGGTAACCGTACTCACCCGGTTGAGGGATGGTACGAAACACCCAGGCAAGTTTGCCGGTTCTAATGTTGAAAGCCTGTATATGTCCCAGTGAAGCATCGGCACCTTCTGACACTCGAAGCGGCATAACGATAAGGTCGCCATAAACGGTGCCAGGAGTATTCGAGATCACCATTTTTTTTTCGGCCGTGGCCCCTAGCCCTGACTTCAGGCTCGTACGCCCCTGCTCTCCAAAACTCTGAACG
>JBBJOD010000082.1:0-12456 GCA_037721715.1 Chitinophagaceae bacterium
ACCTGTGTTCCTCCACTGCACCTGATTATTTCTCCGGCACTGGCAATGATACAACCGGTAATCTCGACGGAATCATTTGTCTGCACCCATACAGCAGGTATTTTCGGATCGGTGCTTTTATAATTGCCGGTGTATTTGCCGCCTTTGGTAATGATAAGTGGTGCCTGGTAGGTTACTTCAGGTATGGCCGGTTTAACGGCTGCCTTCTTTACGTTTTTAGTTTGATTAGATTCACAAGATGGCAGAAGGTAGATTGTACTAATAAGTAAAAAAAAGGATAAGCAGTTATTTTTCATTATTGTTTGGTTGGTTCCAGGATGAGTATTTATCTTACTCATAAAAATATTAATTTATCATGTTATAACCTGATAGTCTTTGCTTAATGCACCGTTTCCTTTCCCGTTGAGTACCAAGGTTCATGGGCTGCCTGGTCTAATAGCTGTTTTTTAACTTTCATTTTGCCCTATCTTTACGATCTCCTTAATCTTTAACAAACAAACGAATAACATGAAGAACATAGTATTAGCTTTCCTTTTTATGATGGCATTTTCATCACTGTCGCTCGCACAGCAGTTTGCAGGTCTTGATAAAAGCCCTATGGACAGAGCTTATTTCCCGCATAATTTTGCCCATGACAGAAAAGCCGGCGAGAAAGCAATCATACGAGTCACTTATAGCAGGCCCGCAATGACAGGCAGGGAGGTGATGGGTAAATTGGTTCCATATGGTAAAGTATGGCGCTCCGGCGCCAATGAAGCTACAGAAATTCAATTTTACCAGGATGTAACCATGGCAGGTAAAAAGGTAAAGACGGGAACTTATTCGCTGTTTACAATACCTGGAGAAAAAGAATGGACGATTATTTTAAGCAGTGACCTGGATTACTGGGGCGCTTACAGCTATAAAGATAGCAACGATGTTGTGAAGGTAACGGCTCCTGTTTCGGCGCTTGATTCGGCGGTGCAGAACTTTACCATCCAGTTTGATAAAAAGGGCGATAAACAAGGTATAATGAAAATCGCATGGGATAAAACGGTAGTGGATGTACCTTTCAATTATTGATAGCCGACAACTGGTAAAAATTCAAAGATTGAAGTGTCAATAGATGACTCGAAGGTTTCGGTATTCCGCTAAAAGTCAAATCACATGGATACAAACAGGAGAACATTTTTGACCACTGCTTTTGCGGGCGGATTAGCTGCTGCATTACCGCATTCAACAACTGCCTCAGGAAACGGGTCTAAAAGCGGCAATGCTTTTTACCCGGACTACTCAAAATTTGATGCCATCATCAAAAAACCAGTATTAAAAATAGAACAGTTTGCATCTGCTGTTATCATTGAAACCCTGGAGCTGCTGCGCTACAATAATTCGTTTATATGCAGGGTGCGTTCAAAAGATGGGGCCGAAGGGTTGTCTGTTGGCAACAGCCTTCAGCTCAAAGCCCTTTATCCTGTTTTGGTACTTCGACTACAGCCCTTTTTTATTGGAAAAGATGCCCGAAACCTCGATAACCTGCTGGAGGAAGTGTACGTCTACAACAGCAACTATAAACTGCAGAGCCTTGCTCTTTGGGTGCCGCTGGCAACCATAGAATTCGCGATCCTGGATATGCTGGGAAAAATCAGCAACCAGTCCATCGGTCAGTTGATAGGTGAAATTCACAACACGGATGTAGCCGTATATTCGGCTAACAGTGACCGTAATATAACGGTGGAAGAAACAATGGAACGCATTGCAAAACAAGTGGAAGTATCAAAGGCCAAAGCGATAAAATTGAAGATCGGGGGGCGCATGAGCGCTCCGGAAACGCCGCTTAAAAGAACGGAGCAATTGATTCCGATGGTTCGTAAAGTGTACGGTGATAAAATGGTGCTTTATGCAGACTCAAATGGTTCCTATACAGTAGAAGAGGCCACCAGGATTGGTAAAATAATGCAAGCCCATAATTATGCTTTCTACGAAGAGCCGGTACCTTTCGACTGGTATGAAGAAACAAAGCAGGTATCCGACGCCCTCACGATCCCTATTGCCGGTGGTGAACAGGAAGCGAGCCTCCATGCATTTCGCTGGCTCATCGCCAACGATGCGCTGGATATAATTCAGCCTGATATGTTTTATTTTGGCGGCATGATCCGGTCAATGAAGGTGGCGCGGATGGCAGCAGCAGCGGGAAAGGTTTGTACACCGCATATTTCGGGTGATGACCTTGGATACATTTACATGATGCATTTCATTTCCGCTATCCCCAATGCTGGCCCATTCCATGAATTCAAAGGCTTTGACGACGATATGCCGGTGTCTAGCAAAACGTCGTCGCTGAAGAGTAACAACGGGGTTTTCAAGGTGCCTACTGGTGCCGGTGTAGGCGTTGATATAGACCCCGGTTATATAAAGAAACACACCGTTATAAAAGGCTGATCATTTCTAAAAAATCTGCCTCGTAACATTCGTTGGTGAAGAGGAGAAGGGCACATTAAACCCTAACTTCGTGTTTGTATGCAAACCATCAATGATGTGCATCAGCAATTTGCTGAATTCTTTAAAAGTGACCTGCTAAAACCTTTTGCTTTCCTCGTATCGAAGAAACTGGCGGAGGGTAGTATTTGCCTGGACCTGGACGATGTTATAGAAGAACTCGCGTCTAATGCTTTTTATGCTGATCATAAGGTAGAGCCAGCCAGTTTACTGCATGAACCTTTTGTAGCAACCAGCGAAAGCGAAAAGCAACCCTTCGTTCTGCACAATCATAAATTGTATTTACAGCGTTATTTCAACTATGAAACGCAAATCATACAGCGTCTGAACCTATTTGCCGAAAGTGAAAAAGAGCAGCTCGCACTACGGGAAACAGCATTACGAAAGCAGGTTGATTTCATTCGTTCAATGTTTGAAAACAAATTGGCAGTTACCGGTAAAAATCCTACAAAAAAGATAAACTGGCAACTGGTTGCATCAATTACCGGGGTGCTCAACGATTTTACCATCATAACGGGAGGGCCGGGCACAGGCAAAACAACAACGGTTGCAACAATTCTTGCCATCCTGTATACCATCAACCCCCTGTTAAAGGTTGCCCTCGCAGCACCTACCGGTAAAGCAGCAGTTCGCATGGCAGATTCCTTAAAATCTTCTTCAAAGCATATGCCTGCAGCTATCAATGCCCGGTTCCAAACCATTACCCCGGTAACCATTCATCGCCTGCTGAAACCTGTTCGGGATACTCCCTATTTCAAACAGGATAAAGACAATCCGCTGAATGAAGACGTTATTATTGTTGACGAATCTTCAATGATAGATGCTGCACTTTTGGCCAAACTAATGAATGCGACTGGTGCCGGTACGAAATTGATCTTATTGGGTGATAAGGACCAGCTTGCTTCTGTAGAGGCCGGTAGTCTGTTTGGTGACCTTTGTAAAACCCAGTCATTCTTTCAATTATCTGCTGGAAGAGCCAGCCTGGTTAATTCGTTTATAAGTGATCCCTCGCGTCAAATTAATAAAGAAATGATTGCTGAAGGTAATGGCCATGTATTATTTGAACACATTGTTGAATTAAAAGAAAGCCATCGCTTCTCGAATGATAAAGGAATAGGCAAGTACAGCAAAGCCATCATCACCGGTGACCAGGAACAGTTAAATGCCTTTCTTAAAAATAAAGACGATCAGGTAATAATTGATACAGGCTATGATGAAAAGATCTTCGAACAATTCATTGAATCTTATGCATCTTACATTAGGGAGCCTGATATAAACAGGGCCCTGGAGCAACTCAATAACCTAAGGGTATTGTGCGCGGTAAGGGAAGGGGAAAAGGGAACGTATGCATTGAACAGGAAGATCGAGAAATACCTGCATCAGAAGAAGCTGATTAAGGCAGGGAAGGAGTTCTATGAAAATCGGCCCGTAATAATTACAAGGAACTATTATGATTATAACCTGTTTAATGGAGATGTAGGAATTATTCGGTCTGATGAAAACGGTGTGTTAAAAGCTTGGTTCGAAGATGCTTCAGGAGAAACAAAATCGGTATTGCCTGGTTTCATTTCAGAGGCAGAAACGGTATTTGCCATGACAATCCATAAGAGCCAGGGAAGCGAGTATGACCAGGTGCTTATTGTACTTCCTGATGTTGCAGATATGCCTTTATTAACGGCTGAACTTTTATATACAGGTGTTACAAGGGCGAAAGTAAAAGTAATTGTTCAGGCTGCTGAAAACGTCATCCTGGAAACTTCAAAGAGAAGAGTAAAACGGGCTTCAGGTATCATTGAAAGGTTTAGAGAGTAGAGTAAATTTTGAAGTTTCTGCATGCTGGCCAAATCTATCTTATCCTTATATTTCACACTTTCTACCAGTGATGGATGCCCGGAAAAGACGAGAAATAAATGGTACGATTCTAAATAATCTGAAAATGGCATTGCATCTAAATATATCCAATTCGTTATCTCAACTGGCGGATAATCTCTGCATGGAATTGAGGCATCAAAGCGGAAACGTTTTTCAACCCCAATACATTGTAACGCAAACAGAAGGGATGAACAATTGGTTGAAATTACAAATTGCATCCAATAACGGAATAGCAGCCAATATTTCATTTTTGAGTCCTAATGAAATTATTCAAAAACTGTATTACTTCCTGGGCGGTAAGTACCCTAATATCTTGTCTGCGCAAAACCTGAGCTGGTTGTTGTTTACCATACTGGGAGATAAAGATTTCACGCGTCGCTTTCCACATGTAGCAGCTTATTATGACCATGACGATTATGACAAGGATCTAAAACGGATGGCACTGGCCGAAAGAACCGCTGACCTCTTTGATCAATACCAGATTTACCGCCCGGAATGGATCGAAGATTGGAACAATGAAAAACTGGAAGAGCAAACTTCTGAAAAATGGCAGCAGCATTTATGGATCAAAGCAAAAGAACTATCACGGGAACGGCTACCCGATAAAACAGTTATAGGCAAATACATCAAAGACGCGTTAAAGGTTCCTGCCAACCAGCAAAAACTGCAATCGAAGATACCTGCATTGCATCTATTTGGCTTGTCCATAACAACAGATTATCACCTCGAACTTTTATTCGAGGTCTCAAAAACAGCAAATATTCATTTCCACCTGGTTAACCCTGCGCCTGCCGTTTACTGGTTTGAAGACAGGAGCGAGAAACAATTGGCCATATTGAGCAGGAAGGGATTGGTTGATAAGTCAGAAAATAACCCGGGAAATACTTTGCTTACCAGTTGGGGTAGGGTAATACAGGACACATTCATGATGTTGTTTAAGAATGAAGAACTACTCAATAGTTTCAGCGAGGTAGGTATTGCTGAACCGGCACCCGATAACCTGCTACACAAAATTCAAAACGATATTTATAACGGAGCCTCCAATGATGAAAGGAATCGGGTATCGCTGTCAGCTGTAAGTGACGGTTCTGTAAGTATTAGTTCCTGTTTTACCATTGCCCGCGAAGTTGAAGTTTTATACAATTGGCTGGTGCACCTGGTTGATCAGAAAAAAGAAGCGATGTCGCCAAGGGATATCGTGGTAATGGTGACCGACATTGATGCATATGCACCTTATATAAAGGCAGTTTTTAAAAATGCTCCATACAAGTTTAATTTTACGATCGCTGACGAAAGCTATTCCAGTAGCGACACGCTGATCAGTGCACTTACTTCTATCCTGGAAACAAATCGACACAACTTTAAAGCGGAAGCGGTAATTCAATTGCTGGATACTGTCTTCATTAGTAAACGGTTCGGACTTTCAGATATTGATCGCCTGAGAAAACTGGTGAGCGCAACTAATATACGGTTTGGTATCAGGGGCAGGAAGGAAGATGATACCAGGTTTGTAAGCTGGGAATATGGCATAAAGAGAATCATGTATGGCATTTGCATCAGTGGTGGAGATGAATACATTGAGCCAGGCGGTGAATCTTTGTTTCCCCTTGATGCGATCGAAGGTGGCGACACCCGGGAAGTTATTAGATTTTGCCATTTTGTGCAAGTGTTGATTGACAGTATCAATGAAAGAGACCGGGCAAGAACAATAGCCGAATGGGTTAGTTATATTGAAAAGCTTATTCACAGCATGTTATGTGAACCGGAATCAGACGCGGAGGAAGACAATTTGTTACTGCAGAAACAGCTAAAAATCTTCAATATCGCAGATGAGTTCATGAACGAGAAGATCGACTTTGAAATATTCGCACACAGTCTCCTCCAATCACTATCCGGTGCCGGCCGGTCCGGTTCTTTCGCCGGGGGTGGTATAACTTTCTGTTCACTAATTCCTATGAGGAGTATTCCATTCAAAGTAGTTGCCGTGCTCGGACTCAACTTTGATAAATTTCCCCGCAGAGAAAGGGCAGCAAGCTTTAACCTGATAGAAAAAGACAAAAGGCGCCGGGGAGACCGCAATGTGAAAGAAAACGACAAACATCTTTTTCTCGATACTGTATTGTCTGCAAAAGATTACCTGTACCTGAGCTACCTTGGCCAGAGTGCGAAAGACAATTTTACCATACCTCCTTCTGCACTGGTAGATGAATTGATTGACTACATAGAAACATCCTGTGACGAACCGGGTCATGTTCGTACAACCATAACCGTTAAGCATCCTTTGCAAAGCTTCAGTCATAAATACGGCGATTCATTGCCAGGCTATTATAATTATCTCGATGATAAGAAATTGGGACCGGTAAGAACAAGTGATGATAAAAAGCAGGTGGAGCCATTCAATTTTGATGAGATTTCCATCGACAACCTGGTATCATTTTTCAAGCATCCGTTCAAGGCATATTATAACAAAGTTCTGGATATCTATTACAACGAAAACCAGGTACTTTTAGATGATACTGAAATTTTTGAATTGGATAGCTTGCAGAAGTGGTCATTGAAACCACAACTGGTATCAATGGATCCGCTCGATACGGGCTCTTTGCAAAAACGGCTGGTACAAACAGGGGGGCTGCCTTTGAAAAATATGGCTTCCGTTGCAGTGGATGAGCTTGAATCCGAAGTTGCCGTGGTAAGAAATTTACTTAAATCCTGTGTTGACGAAGAACGGGAAAAAGTCTTGGAGATCGAGGCAATCGTTGATAACAGCCGGGTCAATGGTTCCATAAGCAATATCTATGGCGAGAAGATGGTCTTTGTCTCCTATTCTAAAAAAGAGAACAAGTACTTGCTGGATGCGTATATCCGTTACCTGTCTGTTATTGCAAGCGGGTTAAATTGTCAATTGTACTTTATATCGGCTAAGAAGGAAGCCATCTTTCAAGGGTCACCTGTCTCTCAAACTGAAGCAACAAAGCGGCTTGAGAAATTGGTAAGATTATACAAGCAGGGACATGAAACCATCGTTGCTTATTTCTCGGATTTTAAGATAAACCCTGACGAAGTAGATGTGCTGGATGAAAAAAAACTTCATAAAGCGTTTGAGGAAGTTTTAGACAATTACAAATTTCCCTGCACTGACCAGTACCTGTTGAATGAGATGAACAACGGATATTTTCGTTCAGCGGATATCGTTGAACGTTATAAGGAGAATGCAGTATTACTGGTTAAGCCGCTGGGCGAGATGTTTCCCGGCTATTATGAAAAATGACTTCGCTTTCTTTTCAAGGCAAAGGTTTAAAAGGATTAAGATTCTTTTCCTATTTAAATAACCACTCGTTGGATAACACAGAGTAATGACAGACTTCAAACCTTTCAATGCTTCAACAGTTGAGCTCCAGGGTACCAACCTCATAGAAGCAAGTGCCGGCACAGGTAAAACTTATTCCATAGCCCTGCTTGTATTAAGGCTGGTGTTGGAAAAGAAACTTTCGATCAAAGAGATTCTTATGGTCACTTTCACCAAGGCCGCCGTGGCCGAATTGGAAGAGCGCATACGGCTGTTTGTCCGCAAAGCTTATAAGATCAGCCTGGGACAAACCATCGAGGATTTAACCATCACGAAGCTGGTTCAACAGGTGGAGATCCAGTTTTCTAAACAGGAAATTCAGGCGCAACTAAAAGAAGCTGTGCTGTTTCTTGATGAGACTTCGGTGCTTACTATTCACAGTTTTTGCCAGCTGACACTTACCGAGTTTGCTTTCGAGACCAATCAACTGTTCGGCACCGATACATTAAAGGACCATGGCGCCATCATACAGGAAGAGGTCAACCGGTTCTGGCGTGAAAACATTACGACCATTCCGGCCGACTTACTCAAGTTCCTGGTAGAAGCCGGACTTACAAGAGATACCATTAAAGAGGTTGTAAAGGAACATTTGAAAGGTAAAAAGTATTTTAACTATGAGAAGGACAAGGTCTATTCTTTTTGTGAAGAAGATCATCAGAAGATTATCGCCGAATTGAAGGAAGTCAAAGGAAAAGAAGAGAAACTAAGAGAGGAAATGGAGAATTACATTAAGAACAATGAAAAGGATATTAGGTTAAAAAGCGAGGGAAATGCATATGCTAGAAAGGCTAAATTGCACTTATATGAAACGTCTTCCGAACTTGTTAAAAGTATACGTGAAAAGAAATCATCTCAATATATTCACAAGATCTTTGCAGAAATAATAACACATTGCGATGACTGCGACAAGGCGGCAGATGACTTGAAAGAGAAAACACACCAGGTAATAAGCGATATCAACTGCCAGGCGATCAATATCATTACCACAGGATTGGAGGATTTCAAGCAACGCAACAACCTGCTTTCTTTCGACGACATGATCATCAACCTGCACAAGGCTTTCACTGGAAGAGAAAATACCAAATTGGTTGAATCTTTACAGCAAAAGTACAAGGCAGTATTCATTGATGAGTTCCAGGATACAGACAGGTTGCAATACGAGATTTTTCAAAAAGCATTCGGATCAAATACCATCCTTTTTTATATAGGAGATCCGAAGCAATCTATCTATGCTTTTCGCAAGGCCGACATTTTTACGTATTTCAAAGCGAAAGAAGAAGTGCAGCATCGGTACACGATGAATCAGAATTTCCGTTCGTCAGAGAACCTTATTCTTGCGATGAACTTATTCTTTCAGCCGACACCAGGGTTTGATACTTTCTATTTTAACAATGCACCGGAAGCAATAGTCTACCGGGAAGTGCAATCGCCTGATCCGAATACGAAGGGATCACTGGTTAAAAAGGGATCAGCATCGGCGCCAATTACCATTACAGAGGCGCCCAATAAAGAAGCCGTTTATAAAGCCGTGGCGGGGCAAATTATAGAACTGCTATCGGATCCATCTTATAAAATAACGAAAGAAGGTCGGGAGAGAGAAATCACCCCTTCAGATATCGGCATACTTGTTAGAAAGAAAAAGGAGGGTCGGGCGATAAAGTCTGTATTATCACATTATTGTATACCGGCAGTAACCATTGACGACACCAAAGTGTTGGAATCTGATGAGTCAAGATGGCTGCTCTACCTGCTGGAGGCCATGTTGGTGATATCACGGCAAAGCATTAACAAGGCATTGCTATCACCATTTACCGGGTACAGACACCAGCAGATATTGCAACTTGATGATGAAGTAACGCTCGGGCTTTTTAGGAAATACCGACTTAGGTGGCAGGATGACGGCATATTCTCTGCTTTGATGGATTTTGTGGCAGACTTCAATGTGAAAGAGGTGCTCCTGCATGCCAATACAGAAAGCGGGGAACGCATAATCGCTAATCTTTTCCATTTAATTGAGCTCGTTCATAAAGTGCAAACCAATAAACAGTTCGCCCCTGTAGAACTGGTAAGCTGGCTGCGGCGGGGCATCGAAGGCATGGAAACAGAGGGCGATGAATTTGAACAGCGGGTTGAGAGCGACGAAGAATCGGTAAACATCATTACCATCCACAAAAGCAAGGGACTTGAATACAATATTGTTTTTGCGCCAGCCCTCGACCTTGTGGAGCTAAAAGATCCCTTGTTTCATAGCTACCGTGACCCTGTATCAGCCGAATATATTTCTATCGAAAAAGACAAGTTGACAGCGACCCAAGAGCAATGGGTACTTGAGCAGAATGAACAGGAGAGACGCCGCTTGGTTTATGTTGCTATTACAAGAGCAGTTTATAGATGTTACCTGCATCGTAAAACCTCAACCCATTTCAATAATTCTACCCTGTCGTATTTTAGTAATGCTCTCAGCAATGCTGATAACAGGCTCATAGAATTCGAAGAGGCTCCAATCCACGACGAAAAATACAGGTATAGGCAGGATAGGGGTTACAAGCCCCCTGACCGGGAAACGCCGGCTTACTTTGAACTGCAGCACAATAACTGGACAAAGATGAGCTATACCATGCTGGCTCAAAAAGGAGAAATTATCTCAATGCCACCGGCGAGCAGCCAACAAGATAAATATGACCACTTTGTATTTAATCAGTTGGTAAGAGGCAGCAAAACCGGTAACCTTTTGCACCAGGTATTTGAACAGGTTCACTTTAGTGACAGTAACAACTGGAAATTTGTGATTGACGAAGCTTTGAAGCAACACCTGCCAAGGCAACACGATTTATATGCACCAATGTTAACTGAAATGTTAACCCAGGTATTCCAGGTAACAATTAACGTAAATGGTCAAACGTTTAGGTTGTCAGAGATTCTTAATAACCAGCGCATCCATGAATTTGAATTCGACTTTCCCGTGCCGGAATATAACCCGGCTGACCTCAACGATCTTACCAGCGAGGGGATTGAAGTACGCGTATCATGGGACAAACCACTCGAAGGCATCATGAATGGCAAGCTAGACCTGTTCTTCGAGTTCCGGGGCAAATACTATATCCTTGACTGGAAGAGCAACTACCTGGGTGATAAATTGCCTGACTATTCGCCCGATGCGCTAAGCCATGCAATGAATCAAAGTAATTATCACCTGCAATACCTGATCTACACCCTTGCTGCGAAAAAATATTTACAAAGTCGCCTGGACAAATTTGATTATGAGCAACATTTTGGCGGGGTAATCTACCTGTTTGTTCGTGGTGTAAGAAATACCGGCGATACCGGTATTTATGTTAACAGGCCTACATTGCAACAGTTAAGTTCTCTCGAAAAAATCATAAGTAACTCGTTGGCCAGCATTTCGTGACCAACAAGTAACCACTATTGAGTTCTTCTTACATATTTATGGAAGTCTATCTTTTCATACAGCACCTTTCATTCTATTGCTAACTCCAAGTAGCGCATGTGCATAACCGACAGTCTCGGCTACTGCTGGCAGAGGATCATTTTCCCATCCCTCGTATTCAATACTTATCACGTGTGGATAGTTAATTTTTTGAATGGCACGAACAATTGCAGGGAGGTCGAGCACTCCTCGTCCGCCTTCAACGGTTTTGCCGTTTGGCTCGGTTGAACTGATGTCTTTAAAATGAAGATCGTACAGGCGTTCTTTACATTTTACTATAGCTTCAGCCGGGTTTACTTTCGCACGGGCAGTATGGCCAACATCGATACAAAGCCCGATGCGTTGATCAAAACCTTTCACTGCTTTCATAACATCGTAAGGGGAGGGAAAGCGTTTGTCTTCCGGCCCGTGATTGTGTATGGCCAGTTTGATATCGTATTCTTTCACCATCTTGTCAAGAATAGGCATTGAAGCAGGATCGGGGCTGCAAACAATGGTTGCCATGCCGCAATCTCTTGCATATTCGAAAGCCTGGCGGATATTCTTTTCATCGTTCTGCAAAGTGATATTGCCACAACTCGAAGCCATAATGCCTGCAGTTTTTAGTTTCTGCATGGCTGCCTGCCTCTCCTCCTTTGAGCTGGTCAGTGCTAAGTGAAAATCCTTTATAGAAATATATTTAAGGTTCAGCCTTTCCATCGCCTTGATGGTATTTTCGAGGCTCATTTTCCTAAAAGTATAAGACGCAATGCCGACTTTGAAATTGGTCGTGGCGTTTTCTTCGTATAAATCAACAGGTTCGTTGACCAGCGATGAAGCGGTGACTTTTCCCAGGAAGGCAGAGCCTATGGTAGCAAGCAAGCCGGTTTTGATGATCTTCCGGCGTGAGAATGAAGTGCTCATGGTTGTAATTTTGAGGTAAATCAAATTATACAAGATAGCCGAGCTATTTTCCTGCCGGCGCCAGGTTGCCAGGGCACAAGTTGCCGTAGAGATCTCTCAAATCGCCCGCTGATTGTTTCTTTGGTGACATTCGTGAGGGGCTCATTCGAGATGACAAAAAGTGTTGGGACTATTGAAGCAGTTCTTAACTCACTGCTTTGTCATCTCGCAGGCAGCCGCAGCACGGGCATTGCATTGAAACAGTTTATGCTGCGTTGTCGTAAGAAATCTCTCATATCGCCCGCTGATTGTTTCTTTGGTGAAATTCGTGAGGGGCTCATTCGAGAGATGACAAAAAAAGTGTTGGGACTATTTAAGCAGTTCTTAACTCACTGCTTTGTCATCTCGCAGGCAGCCGCAGCACGGGCAT
>JBBJOD010000083.1:0-12438 GCA_037721715.1 Chitinophagaceae bacterium
ACAGGGAAATATTACTGCAGTTGTTCCTTACAATATTCTCCCTTCCATTTTCAATGCTCCATTCGTCATAATCCACTGCTTCAATTACAGCCGCCCCCATTTTACTGGCAAGTATGGCCAATACGCCGGTGCCGGTGCCAAAATCCAGTACTTTCATACCGGTAAAATTCAATACACTCATCGCTTCAATCATCATGTAAGTGGTTGCATGGTGGCCGGTACCGAAACTCATTTTCGGAGTTATAATTATTTCATGAGATACCCCTGCTACAGGAGAATGAAATGAAGCCCGTATCGCGCAAAAATCGTGAATAATTACTGGCTCAAATCCTGCTTCCCATTCTTCGTTCCAATTTTTAGGCTTTATAACCGATTGAAGATAGGAAAGGTTATAAGTTTTTAATATTGACTCCATCATTACCTGGTCGAAATCATCCACTGCAGCATAAGCCAGGAGTATTTTATTATCTTCCTGAAATCCTTCAAACCCAATGTCACTTAATAACGCCACCAGCTGGTTCTTTTGGTCTTCATTTTCGACGGTAATGGCAATTTCGAAATAATCTGACATAGCTATTTCTATAAAAAGTAAAACCCCGATATATTACCGGGGTTTATAAAATGAGGCAGCTTTTAAATAAAATTTTCCAAAATCTTTTGTGTCAAAGTGATTAATCCTGCGAACCTCTGGCTCCCTCTGGTTTTGGCAACAATACCTTTCTTGATAATTTGAATTTACCTGTTTTCGGATCTGTACCGGTCAACTTCACTTTTACAATATCACCTTCGTTTAATATTCCCTCAAGGGTTTCCAGTCTTTTCCAGCTAATTTCAGATATATGTTTCAACCCCTGTTTACCTGGTAAAAATTCTACAAAAGCGCCGTAAGGCATAATCGATTTCACCCTTGCCTCATAAACATCACCCACAGATGGAACGGCAACTATTCCCTTTATCCACGACAGGGCTCTTTCAACACCTTCTTTGTTAGTACTGAAAATACTTACTTCGCCCATTTCGTTCTTCTCTTCCAGGTTGATAGTAGTTCCGGTTTCACGTTGTATTTCTTGAATAACCTTTCCACCGGGCCCTATTACTGCACCAATAAATTCCTTATCAATGAATATTTTAACCATCCTCGGAGCGTGCGGCTTCACATCTTCACGAGAGGCAGCAATGGTTTCATACATAGCTTCTAATATAAAAAGCCTTCCACGCCTTGCCTGGGCAAGTGCCTGGCGCATAATATCCATGCTTAAACCGTCTACTTTGATATCCATTTGCACACCACATATGCCTTCACGGGTACCGGTAATTTTAAAGTCCATATCGCCAAGGTGATCTTCATCACCCAGTATATCTGTTAATACCGCAAACTTGCCTTCTTTTGAGATCAAGCCCATTGCGACACCCGCAACGTGCTTTGGTATGCCTACACCTGCATCCATCAACGCCAGAGATCCAGCGCAAACAGTGGCCATAGATGATGAACCGTTAGATTCCAGCACATCACTTACTACCCGCACGGTATATGGAAAGTCGCCACCGGGCATCATCTGTTTCAATGAACGCATAGCCAGGTTGCCATGTCCTACTTCGCGCCGCGCAGGGGCACGCATCATTTTAACTTCGCCGGTGGAAAAAGGTGGAAAATTATAATGTAAGATAAATTTTGTGTACTCAGATGAAGCGGCGCTTTCAACAAGCAGTGAATCAAGCTGTGTTCCCAACGTTACAGTAGTAAGCGCCTGTGTTTCACCCCTTGTAAATAAGGCTGCTCCATGAGGAGAAGGCAGGGCATCTACTTCCATGCTTAATGAACGAACGTCTTCAAGCCCCCTGCCATCAAGGCGTATACGTTCGTTTAGTATCATGTCACGAATCACGTCGAATTGTAAGTCGTAATAATACTTCTTGGCAAGTTTTCTTATATCATCAGGCAAAATCTGATCTTCACTAAGTCCATTCTCACCCTTAAGGTATGTTATCAGTTCACCTTCTATTTCTTCAAGGGCGGAACCTCTTTCATGTTTGCTGCTTTGCGACTTAGCCATTTCCAGTATCCTGGACGATGCAAAAGACTTCACTTTTTCACGCAATTCCACATTTTCCTGGGGCTTAGCATAATTTCGCTTTGAAGTAACACCTTTCAGTGTACGCAATTCTTCCTGGGCATTTACTTGTATTCTGATAGCTTCATGTGCTATTTCAATCGCTTTGATCAGGTCTTCTTCCGAACATTCCTTCGACTCGCCTTCCACCATCATGATATTTTTGTCGGTGGCTGCAATTATAAAATCCATATCGGCCTTAGCCATTTCTGTTCGTGTGGGATTAACTTTCATGACGCCATCAATTCGACCAACACGCACTTCGGAAATAATTTCCTGGATGGGAATGTCAGAAACCGCCAGAGCGGCAGAAGCTGCAAGGCAGGCCATTGCATCTGGCATAACTTCCGGATCGCTGGAGATGAGGGTAACCAGTACCTGTACATCACAAAGATAGTCTTCAGGAAAAAGCGGGCGAAGAGCCCGGTCTATCAGTCGGGAAGTGAGCACCTCATAATCATTCAACCTCGATTCCCTTTTGAAAAACGAACCCGGGATACGACCCGCAGAAGCAAATTTTTCCTGGTAATCTACTGATAGCGGAAAAAAATTCTGTCCTTCCTTAGGCTCTTTATTTGCAACAACCGTTGCGAGAATCATGCAATTACCCTGGCGAACAGTTACCGATCCGTCAGCCTGGCGTGCAAGCTTACCAGTTTCTATGGTAATTTGGCGACCATCGCCTATGTCAAAGGATTTACTTATTGGTTGTGATATCATATGTCGTTGTTGGATTTGGAAAATACAAATTACATGGAGATCTTATGTAATAAGTAAATTGTTAAGGAAATGAAGGAGCGGAGAAATGTATAGGAAAAAACTATTCCCAACAAGTGGTTGTTAAGAATAATTTACGATTAGTTGGAAGCTATTTTCTAAGACCAAGTCTTTCGATAAGACTACGGTATTCCTGCAAGTTGTGCTTGCTAAGATAATTTAATAAACGCTTTCTTGTTCCTACCATCTGCATCAATCCGCGATGGGTAGAAAAATCTTTTTTATTCGCCTGTAAATGCTTTGAAATCTGGCTGATACGTTCTGTAAGTAAGGCAATCTGCCCTTCCGTTGAACCGGTGTTGGTAACGGCTCCGCCGAAATCACCGAAAATAGTTGATTTTTTTTCTTTTGTTAAGTAAGACATCTTAGAATTTTTTAAAAGGCACCCGAATTGTATTCTTCTTAAATTGGCGGCAAAGGTAATAAATTAATATTAAATTTAATTTTTTGATATAGACTATTTATTACTGACACAACCACTTCACATTTATGAAAATAAAGAACCTGCCTGCTATTAGTGAAGTTGTTGCCATTTACAATTTGCATAAACAAGCAACTTACCGCGGTTGTGCAGCAGCCAGGCTAACTTTGAATACTAACTGGCCCGCATTCAGCGAGTAGCACTTACATGAAGAATCTCATTTTCACAGTTACCACCGACCTTACTTACGACCAGCGAATGATAAGAATCTGCTCTTCCCTGGCTGTAAATGGTTACAATATAACACTCGTAGGAAGAAGAATGAAATCTTCCATCGCCATTACTTCCATGCCATTCAGGCAAAAGAGAATTGGATGCCTCTTCCAGGAAGGAATTTTGATGTACCTGGAGTACAACCTGCGCCTTTTATTCTTCTTACTTTTTCAAAAAGTTGATTGCATTTGCGCCATTGACCTTGATACCATTCTTGCCTGTTACTTTGGCTCCCTGTTAAAAAAAGTAACCAGGGTGTATGATGCCCATGAATTGTTCTGTGAAATGAAGGAAATTGTAAACCGCCCCTTTGTTTACGGCACCTGGAAAAAAATCGAAAAATTTGCTGTACCTAAATTCAAACATGGATATACCGTAAATGAAGCTATCGCCGACGAGTTTAATAAGATGTACCAGGTGAACTATAAAGTGATCCGAAACATTACCGTCATGGAGCATTTGTACATTCCCGTTAAAACGCAAAAATTTATTTTATACCAGGGCAGCGTTAATGAAGGCAGAAGCTTTGAAACACTCATACCCGCCATGAAATACATTAACTGCCCTCTCATTATATGTGGTGATGGAAATTTTATGACGCAAGCCAGGCAGCTCGTAAGGGAGTGTATGCTCGAAGAAAAAATAATTTTTACAGGAAAGCTGGAACCCCACCTTTTAAAAGAATATACATATAGTGCTTTTATTGGAACAACCATTTTTGAAAATAATGGACTTAACAATTATCACTCCCTGGCAAATCGTTTCTTCGATTACCTGCATGCCGCAGTTCCTCAGTTGTGCGTTGGCTATCCTGCCTATAAAGAAATAAACAATATGTATGAAGTTGCTGTTCTTACTGAAGACCTCAGTCCAGAAAGTTTAGCGTATCACTGTAACAGGCTGTTAAGTGATGAAAGTCTTTATGTGCGTTTACAACAAAACTGCATAAAAGCGCGTGAAATACTCAATTGGCAAAGTGAAGAAAGAAGACTGATTGATTTTTATAATGAAATACTTAACTAAAATTGGAAAAGCACTTACATATTGTTTGTCTGGATGTTCCTTACCCGGTTGATTATGGCGGTGTTTTCGATCTCTTTCACAAGATTAAAACATTATATGAACTAGGCATCAAAATACATTTACATTGTTTTGAATATGGACGAGGAGAGCCATCTATATTAAACAACTATTGCGTTAAAGTGATTTACTATCAGCGCAATGAAGGCCATAAGGGTTTTTCAACGGTAATTCCTTACATCGTGGCCTCCCGTTCATCCCGGCAATTGATCGAAAATCTAAACCTGGACTCGTACCCTGTATTATTGGAAGGCATTCATTGTACCTACCCGCTCTACTGCGACAGCCTCAGCAAACGAAAAATATTCCTTCGTCTGCATAACGTGGAATACCAATACTACCATCATTTGTTTCGTCATGAAAGTTCATTACTTAAGAAAGCTTATTATTATAATGAAAGCCGACTTTTGAAATGTTATGAGCAAAAAATTGTCAACAGGGCAAACATCCTCGCCGTTTCCCAAAAAGATGTTGGAACCTACAGCAGGGTATTCGGGGCTAAAAACATTTCATATCTGCCGGTATTCACGCCATTTCAGCAAATAAACAGTATGGAGGGTATTGGTACCTATTGCCTTTATCATGGTAATTTATCGGTTACGGAAAATGAAAAGGCAGCTACCTGGTTGCTGGAAAATGTCTTTAATAAAATAAAAACTCCTTTTGTTATCGCAGGAAAAAATCCCTCGGCAAAATTACAGCGACTTGCACACCATAATTGTCATACCTGCCTCATTGCAGATCCTGGTGAAGAAGAAATAAATGATTTGATAGCTAAAGCGCAGATAAATATCCTGCCTTCGTTTAATGAGACCGGTATAAAACTTAAATTATTAAACGCCCTGTTTAATGGCAGGCATTGCGTTGTTAATGAAGCGGCTGTTAAAGACAGTGGTTTAGAAGCAGCCTGTCATATTGGAACTTCTTCACAAGCGCTGCGCCAGATCGTTATGCAGTTATACCATCTTCCTTTTGCTGAAGAAGAAATTCGCCTGCGGAAAAATTTATTAGGTACGCATTACAGCAATCATCGCAACGGTCACCAGCTTATTGCATCGATATGGTAGCGTTGTCTTCTACCCTTCCCTTTTCTGTTTTCAGCGTTCTGGCGGGATATTTATTGATAACAATATAATCATGAGTCGCCATAATAATGGCCGCTCCATAGTCGCGGCTGATATTAAATAACAATTGCATGATCTCATCAGTGGTTTCGGGATCCAGGTTACCGGTAGGTTCATCGGCAAGAATCAATTTAGGAGAATTTAAAAGCGCCCGTGCAATATCTACACGTTGTTGTTCGCCTCCACTCATCTCAAATGGCATTTTGAAACCCTTTGATTTAAGGCCCACTTTGTCTAATACGTCTGATATTTTTTCGTCCATCAAGCTCTCATCTTTCCACCCCGTGGCCCTTAAAACAAATTTCAAATTCTCGTTGACACTGCGATCGGTCAGCAGTTGAAAATCCTGGAATACCACACCAAGCGTTCTTCGAAGGAATGGAACTTTTTTCCAGTCCATCTGTTTTAAATTGAAGCCCGCAACAGTAGCCTCCCCCTCCTGTAAAATCAGATCGCCATACAAAGTTTTCAACAGGCTCGATTTGCCGGTGCCTGTTTTACCCACCAGGTAAACAAACTCACCCCTGTTTACCGAAATATTTACGTCTTCCAATATAAGGCTTTTACCCTGGTATATATTTACACTCTTCAATTCAACGATCTTTTCCGCCATACAAATATTTTGAAAACCAAAAATAAAACATTCCGTGTTCTTGCCGGCAAGTTCTTCACAGAATGCCTTTCTCGGTTTAAAACATCCATCAACACATTGATATATTACGGTGAAACCAGAATTGCATTTTATTTTCCGGCTTTTGGACAACGGTTTTTTATTTGAAATACCTGCGATTTCCTTATTATTTTGAAGTAAATGACGTCTAAAACTACGATATTCGTTTCGTCGTTCTCTTCCTGTAACCAATCGATTTAAATTGCCATATGACATCAAAAAAAAATCTTACGATTGCAGTAATTGGCCTTTTTGCATTATTTTTTATAGAGGCAGCTTATAAAGTGAACAGCCTTCCTCACAGGCTTGAAATTTTATTGTTAGGTCATAACAGTAAACATCATGATTCGGAAAAACTGTCAGATATACTGGCCAGGGAGTATTTCAAAGACGGGATCAACATCACTTATACAAGTAATCCCAATGACCTGAATGACAACTTTCTAAAAAATTATGAAGGGCTCATTGTCTATGCCAACCACGATTCAATTAGTCCTTCCCAGGAGAAAGCGCTATTAAACTTTGTAAAAGCCGGAAAAGGTTTTATTCCGATACATTGCGCCTCCTATTGTTTTCGCAATTCGCCGGAAGTAGTTGAAATGATCGGCGGGCAATTTAAAAGCCATAAGATGGATTCTTTTCCCGCCGTAATCTTGAAGCCGGAAAACCCTATCTTGAAAGGTATACCGGCTTTTACTACCATAGACGAAACCTATGTTCACGATAAGCTCAGTAAAAACATTGTTGTGCTAACTGAAAGGGTCGAGGGTGACCATCATGAACCGTATACATGGGTGCGTAACTTTGGACAGGGCAGGGTTTTCTATACGGCCTACGGTCACGATGAAAAAACCTTTAACAACCCGGGCTTCTTACAACTTGTAAAAAACGGCATCTTGTGGGCGGTGGGTGACCAGGCCCAGGCGGATATCGCCGGATTAAAAATACCAGCCTTAAAATATTCCGAAGCCGTTATACCGAATTACGAACGCCGGAACCCCGCCCCACAATTGCAGGCCCCGGTATCTCCCCGGGAATCGATGGAACTTACCCAGCTACCGGTCGGTTTTGAACTAAAACTGTTTGCCTCAGAGCCGGACATTATTAATCCAATTGCTATGAACTGGGATGAGAAAGGCCGTTTGTGGGTGATAGAAACAGTAGATTACCCCAACACCGTTAAAGAAGACAAGGAAAAAGGTGACGACCGCATCAAGATTTTGGAAGATACGGACGGTGACGGGAAAGCCGACAAATTCACACTTTTTGCAGACAAGCTTAATATACCCACCGGCTTTGTGTTTACGAATAATGGGATTGTGGTTTCGCAGGCACCTTATTTTATTTATTTGAAAGATACCAATGCGGATGATAAGGCTGATGTTCGCGATACGCTAATAAGCGGTTGGGGAACGTTTGATACGCATGCAGGCCCTTCAAACCTCCGTTACGGCTTAGACAATCAATTATGGGGTACCGTAGGCTACTCCGGTTTTAAAGGTAAAATTGGGAACGATTCCCTTACATTCTCCCAGGGCGTGTACCACTTTACACCAGATGCCAGGAAGTTAGAGTTTCTGTCAACAACCAGTAACAACACGTGGGGACTCGGCTTTTCAGAAGAATTTGATGTATTTATTTCCACCGCCAATAACACCCACAGCGGCTTCTTTGGCATTCCAAAAAAATACCTCGATATGGCAGAGTTGAAGGAGTCGGGTGTGGAAAAGATAGACGCCCACTACGCCATTCATGAAGTGACAAAAAACTTGCGCCAGGTAGACGTTCAAGGCGGATTTACCGCAGCAGCCGGTCATAATCTTTATACAGCCAGAAATTTTCCTAAAGAATACTGGAATCGCATCGCTTTTGTCAGCGAACCTACCGGCCGTCTTATCCACCGCCATATTCTTGAACAAACTGGGGCCGGTTTTAAAGAAGTGGGCGACGGTCGCAACATGCTGGCCAGTGCAGACGAATGGATGGGACCGGTTCAGGCTGAGGTAGGGCCGGATGGTGCCTTATGGGTGTTGGATTGGTACGACTTTATCATCCAGCACAACCCTACACCGCCCGGTTTTACAAATGGCAAGGGAAATGCACACGAAAACCCTTTGAGAGATCATGACAGGGGACGGATATACAAGGTAGTTTACAAAAATACAACACCTTATGCTCCACTTAAGTTAAGTAAAGACAACCATGCCGGTTTGGTTAAAGCACTAACTAATGATAATATGTTTTGGCGACTGACAGCCCAGCGCCTGCTGGTAGAATCGGGTGATGTTAAGGTATTACCCGAACTGTTCAAACTTGTTCAAAACGAGCAACCGGATGCAATTGGCATAAATGCCCCTGCAATACATGCTCTTTGGACAATACATGGATTGAAAGCCCTTGAAGGAAATAACAGAGAAGCATTGGATGTTGTAACCAAGGCTTTAAGCCACCCTTCAGGCGGCGTAAGAAGGGCGGCAGTGCAGGTGCTTCCAAAAACAACTGCTTCCATGCAGTCAGTGCTGAAGTCAAATCTCTTCAACGACAAAGATTTTAGGGTGAGGCTTGCTGCTGTACTTCTTTCAGCCGACGTTAATTCTTCAACCGAAATTGGTACCGCACTGCTGGATATGTCGCTGAAAAGTGAAAATTCAAAAGATCCGTGGTTGAAAAATGCACTCTATGTATCGGCGAGTAAAAACAAGGAAAGTTTTGCCTCCGCATTTAAGAAGAAAGGTCTCACAGAAAGTGCCGGCCTTGAAGACGCTTCGCTCGCGCAACGCATCAATATGGCCTCCAGGTTAAAGTCTGTTATGTTACGTAAGGGCCTTAACACCACCGTAGAAAACGCACCGGATGTAACAGGTAAAGAATTATTAATTACAGCAGATATTGAACGTGCAAGAGAAACTGCCTATGCAGGTGTGCTAATGGCACACGGTGATAAAACGAATTGCTACGGACTGTACCTGAAAGAAAACAAGCTTTATTTCCAAGTCAATCAGAATGGCACTTCATCAATTATACATAGTGAAAGTTTACCCCCGCGTTTTGCGTTAAAAGCAAGCATACAACAAAATGGCGCAATGCGCATGGTTATCGATAACAAAGAAGTTGCCGCCTCCAAGACAAAAGGATTGTTTACCCAGCCCTTAAAAACCAGTTTAAGAGTTGGCTTTGACGACAGGCAGGGGCCCGAAAAGTTTGGGGATTATCCTGACACATTTCGCATGAAAAGCAATATCCTTTCGGGTAAGTTGGAAATGTTGAACCCTGGAACACAGAAAACTGTTAACAAGGCAGACCAGGTAATAACAATTACCGTTTTAAAAAATGTGATGAAGTTCGACAAAGAACTTCTAAAAGTAAAGGCTGGAACTACGGTGCAGATCGTATTGCAGAATCCTGATTTTATGCAACATAATTTTGTATTAATAAAGCCAAATACAATCGACAAAGTAGGTGCCGCCGCCGATAAACTGGCGCAGGATCCGAATGGTGCTACATTAAACTATGTGCCCAAAATGCCGGAGGTGCTGCACGCAACTCCGCTAGTTAACCCTGAAGGCAAATTTACCCTAACATTCAAAGTGCCGGCCACACCGGGTGATTATCCCTACGTCTGCACTTTTCCGGGCCATTGGCGCATAATGCGTGGCGTTATGAAAGTTTCAAAATAAAAATGGTCGCTTGTTATTAATATTATTTGTATCATGCAGAAAAATTAAGCCATGACCAATACAACGTCTGCCTCGCCAGCACCAGATATGAAATTGTTTTATGCCTGCTTTGTAGCGATGATTACAACCGCTTTCGGTTTTATTCTCCGGGCGCTGATTCTTCCTCAATGGGGAGTCGAATTCAATCTCACACAAACGCAACTGGGTGAGATTTCCGGGGTAGGTTTGTGGCCGTTTGCAATTAGTATTGTATTGTTTAGCCTGATCATTGACAAAATTGGCTATAAAACGGCAATGATTTTCGCCATTATCTGCCACGTAACCTCTGCGATTATTACCATTTTTGCAGATGGCTACTGGATGTTATATACAGGAACTCTTATAGTAGCATTAGGTAACGGAACTGTAGAAGCAGTGACCAATCCGGTAGTGGCAACCATGTTTCCACGTAACAAGGTTAAATGGCTCAGTATTTTACATGCTGGCTGGGCCGGCGGATTGGTTTTGGGAGGAATTATAGCCCTATTTATGGGTGCTGAAACAAAATGGGAATATAAAATTGGCCTGATACTTATTCCTACACTCATCTATGCCATTATGATGATTCCCCGTAAATTCCCTTTAAATGAGAGAGTTCAGGCCGGTGTCTCTTACAAGGAAATGCTGCAGGAAGTAGGCGCTGCCGGAGCCTTGCTGATATCCGGATTGATTGTCTTTCAGCTCGGTGCGGTTTTTGGATGGTCCGTTGCCGTTAATATTTCTATAACCATACTGCTCACGGTGTTATTTGGTTATTATACCAGAAGTTTTGGCCAGCCGCTTTTCATTATTTTGTTGTTGATAATGATTCCATTGGCAACTACCGAGTTGGGTACCGATAGCTGGATCACCGACCTGATGGCACCCGAGATGAACCAGATAGGATTGCAGGCAGGCTGGGTTCTGGTATATACTTCAGCGATCATGTTTGTATTAAGGTTTTTCGCAGGTCCGATTGTGCATAAGATATCTCCACTTGGTTTGCTGGCAGTCTGTTCGGCTATTGCGGCAACCGGCCTCTACCTTTTATCTTTTTCGAGTGGCATTATGATTTTGCTGGCAGCTACGATTTACGGAATAGGGAAAACATTCTTTTGGCCTACGATGCTGGGTGTTGTCGCCGAAAGATTTCCTAAGGGTGGTGCACTTACACTGAACATTACCGGCGGGCTGGGCATGATAGCAGCCGGGGTTATCGGAGCCGGGATTCTTGGATTTATACAGGATAAGTCAATTGACTCTAAAATTGCCAGTTACGACCAGGTAAATAACACAGCTATTCACAATACATACGTTACCGAGAAAAAGACAAGTCTTTTTGGCGATTATGAAGGCTTAAATCAAACTAAGCTTGCTACCGCCAGCGCACAGGAACAACAGACAATTACCACAATAAGGGAAACTGCAAAAAAAGAAGCGCTGCGTTATATCGTAATATTCCCTGTGATCATGCTTATCAGTTACCTCCTGTTGATCCTGTATTTCAGGTCTAAGGGAGGATACAAGGTGGTGGTGCTTAAACAGGATCCGGTGGTAGCTTCTTCCTGATTAATCACCTTGGAAATCGAATAACGGGTAACCTTTCAGTTCATAAATAGGCCTGATTAAAAGAGGCTATCGGCAGTAATCATCCCCTGCCAAACCAAATATTTGATATTTCTAAAAGTATTTATTTTCACCTGTTGTATGGAACAAAAAATTAATATTGCGATAGTAGGGCTGGGATTTGGCGCCGAATTTATACCGATTTATCAACGGCATCCCAATGCAACAATGTATGCCATCTGCCAAAGAAATACCAGTAAGCTGAATGAGATAGGTGATGCTTTCGGCATTGAAAAACGTTATACCGATTACGAAGAATTATTGAAAGACCCGGCCGTGGAAGTCGTACACATCAATACGCCCATTCAAAATCATGCAGAACAATCACTGAAAGCTTTACGCGCCGGCAAACATGTGGCATGTACCGTTCCTATGGCTACATCTGTAGAAGATTGCCGGCTGATCGTTGAAGCCGTAAAGGATACGGGACTAACTTATATGATGATGGAAACGGTTATATATAGCCGCGAATTTCTATTTGTGAAGGAGCTATATGAGAAAGGCGAAATGGGTAAGTTACAGTTTTTACGCGCATCTCACCAACAGGAAATGGCTGGATGGCCGGGCTATTGGGAAGGATTACCTCCTATGCACTATGCTACTCATTGTGTAGCTCCGGTAGTTGCCCTGGCAAAAGCTGATGCTGCATACGTTTCATGCT
>JBBJOD010000573.1:0-3306 GCA_037721715.1 Chitinophagaceae bacterium
AGAAGAATTTTTTAA
Organism: Chitinophagaceae bacterium; assembly: GCA_037721715.1. Lineage (GTDB taxonomy): Bacteria > Bacteroidota > Bacteroidia > Chitinophagales > Chitinophagaceae > JADCRZ01. The sequence goes on from JBBJOD010000573.1 coordinate 16, forward strand.
ATGATCTGCCGGATTCTATTCAATGGGTTGACGGTTCAGGGTTGTCTCGCCAGGATCTTTTTACACCGAGGACCATGATCGCGCTGTTATTAAAAATATGGGAAAAGGTGGGCAACGAACAACGTTTGCATTCATTGTTTCCTGCAGGTGGGTTAACCGGTACCATACAGCATGCCTACAAAACTGACAATGGCGTTCCTTTCGTTTGGGCAAAAACCGGGTCTTTATCTAACAATCACAATCAAAGCGGGTATGTGATAACGCGCAAAGGTAAAAGGCTGGTTTATTCATTTATGAACAACAATTTTATTACTCCTGTTGCTGGTGTCAGGGATGAGATGGTTCGCGTTATCACTGAAATCCATAACCGGTTTTGAATCTCTTCCGGTGCCAATCGTTTACATCACCGATTTACGAAAGATTTCACTATCACAAATTTTTGCAAGATGCAGTCTGCGAAAATGTTGAGCAATTAAAGTTTGTACTTTTGCTGCTAATTAATTAGTTCCCTATGAAAAAATCTGTTTTTGTACTTGTACTTTCATTCTGTGGATTGTTCTTATATGCCCAGCCTGACAGGTGGCAGCAGAAAGTGAAGTACACGATGAACATCAATGTGGACGTGAACACCAATCGTTTTACCGGTAAGCAAAAATTGGAATATACCAACAACTCACCCGATACACTAAACGAAGTTTTTTATCATTTGTATTTTAATGCCTTCCAGCCAAACAGTATGATGGATGCAAGGAGCCGTGAACTGGGTAAGATTGTGTTAGGTAAAGACCGAAATGGACAAGATGTCCAGGACTGGGATTCGAGGGTGGAAGACAGAATAATGAACCTTAAACCCGATGAGATCGGTTATCAAAAAATTTTATCATTAAAAATAGGTGGAGTAGAACAAAAATACCAGGTGAAAGAAACCATCCTGCAGGTAGTATTGAGCAAACCCATCTTGCCGAAGTCAACCGTTGTTTTTGATATGGATTTTGAGGCGCAGGTACCCTTGCAGGTGCGACGCAGCGGTAGAGACAATCCTTCAACAGGCGTACGGTATTCGATGAGTCAATGGTACCCCAAGTTATGCGAGTATGACTATGAAGGCTGGCATCCGACCCCGTATGTAGCCCGCGAATTTTACGGAGTATGGGGCGATTTTGATGTGAAGATAACCATCGATAAAAAATACCTGCTTGGTGGTAGTGGTTACTTGCAGAATGCCGGCCAGGTTGGATTTGGATACGAAAACGAAGGGACAAAAGTACAGCGGCCAGCCGGTGAAATGCTTACCTGGCATTTTGTTGCACCCAACGTACACGACTTCATGTGGGCGGCTGATCCTGATTACAAACACCTGGTTCGCAAAACTGCAAATGGCATCACCATCAATGTACTCTATAACGCCGACGAAACTTTGCTGCAACAAAAGTATGATACAATGCGGCCCTCTGTAAGGCAGCTGTATCAAAACGAGTTTCGAAATTATGTACAGCACTGGAACGACCAGTGGAAGCGTGTAGCAGATGCGGCTGTAGTTGCGCTTCCTTTTATTGAGAAAAACTTTGGCGAGTACCCATATAAACAATATTCGTTTATACATGGCGGTGATGGGGGAATGGAATATCCAATGGCAACTTTGCTGAATGGCCCCAGCCTGGGCACTGCTTTTCATGAGTGGATGCACAGCTGGTACCAGATGATCCTGGGCACCAATGAAAGCCTGTATGCATGGATGGACGAAGGATTTGCCAGTTATGCCGAAGCACTTGTAACGGAATACTACAATCAGCAATCAGCTTTACCAGCCGCCGGGAACACTACATTGCAGACAACAAAAACAAATAAGCCGGCAGCCGCTGGCAATGTACATGAACCTGCTTACCGGAGTTATTTCAACCTGGCAAAAAGCGGTTTTGAGGAACCAATGACCACTCATGCTGACCACTTTACTACCAATTACGGTTACAGTATTGCGGCTTACTCTAAAGGAGAGGTTTTTATGGAACAACTCGGATACATCACAGGTTTCCAGGCAAGGGATAAGATATTGCTGGAATATTACCGCCAATGGCGCTTTAAACATCCTAACGTAAACGACTTTTTCAGGGTGGCCGAAAAAGTGAGTGGTATGAAGCTGGACTGGTACAGGGAATATTGGGTGAATACTACCAAAACGATTAATTATTCATTAGACAGCCTGTGGGAAGAGGGAGACAGAACAATGTTGCGCCTTAAAAATAACGGCCAGTTGCCCATGCCCATCGATGTGCAGTTGACTTATAAAGACGGCCGAAAAGAAATTCATTATGTACCCATGTACCTGATGTTCGGAAGAAAGCCGGTGGAAATGGGTTCTGTTCCCCGGGTAGTTCATGAAGATTGGAAATGGACACATCCCACCTACGTTGTCGAAATCAACCATAAGCTGGCTGATATCTCTGCCATCGAAATAGACGCGACGCAGCGCCTGGCAGATGTTAACCGCCTTGATAATAAGTACGAGATGAAATGAGTTATGGCATAGTTCGTGGGCTCTGTTAATTCAACACTGTAAGAAGTAAAATAAAAAATGCCGCTTTTGTAGCGGCATTTTTTGCAAGTTGGCTAAGTGCACATAAATATTTTCCAGGAAGGTGTGCAGGAATAATCAAAAGATAAGGTTTCAATGGTTAATAGTATTTACACCTGCATCCAACGTTTATCAAAGATAAGAAACCTGTAACTGCCCTGCAATACAACTTTGTGGTAGTTTTTTTGATTTAACATTCACCTGCCAAAATATTTGTTAACGGCTTCTATCCGGTTATTAACATGCAATTTCTCATAGATGTGATAGACATGTTTGCGGACTGTTTCCGGGCTGATAAAAAGTTGCCCTGCAATCTCCTTGTACAACATACCTTTGGCCAGCCATTCAAGTATTTCCTTTTCCCTGTTAGATAACAGGTTAATAGAAGCCGAAGGACTGCTTTCTTCAGGGATCGATTTGTTACGGAATGCTGCTACTACTTTCCTTGCAATCTGGCTGCTCATGGGGGCGCCGCCTTCATTCAATTCCCTGATAGCCTCCAATAATTTATTAGGGGAGGTCTTTTTTAATATATACCCGTTAGCGCCGGCGCTCAAAGCTTCAAAAATTTTTTCGTCTTCTTCGTAAACCGTACACATCATGAATAAAATATCGGGATGCAGCGGCTTTAGCCGCCGGACACATTCTATTCCACTTATTCCACCCAGATTGATATCCATCAAAACAACCTGGGGTTGAAGTGGAGGTAATTTTTCAAG
>JBBJOD010000084.1:0-12358 GCA_037721715.1 Chitinophagaceae bacterium
TTTCCAGTTATGAATGGTGCCGAGGTCCGGGCCAAACGAAAGACCCAGTTCCCCCCTTACCTGGTGACACGTTGCGCAATTCCGGCTAAACTGTTGTTTGCCCTTGATGGGGTCACCTACTATTTCCAGCGAAGCCTGGTAGCTTTTGTTGATTTCTTTTGCCTCCCGTTCGCCTTTCGTAAATAATAATCTTGCACGCTTACGCAGATCCGGGTCTTTCGATTGCATTAGGCTAACGCTTCTGCCAAAACCCACATTACTGGTTAGAATTTTACCTTTCTCAAGAGCATCAATGAGCAAGGGCACCCTTTCCGGGTTAGCCATCAAAATGCCTATCGCCGCCTGCCTTATTTCAGTGGTTAATGCAGGCCATTGCGCAATCAGGTATTCAGATACCTTGTTAGTGGGTACCCTGCCTAGCGTACGCAAGGCAGCCAGCTGAACAATTGACTGTTCCTGGGGAACAAGTAATTGTTCTAACCTTGAAACATGAAGAGAAGGATCACCCAGGGCCAAAAAATTGATGGCCTCGGCTCTCTTTTCATCCGTTTGGCTGGTGTCACTTGTAATATTGACAGCCCGCGTTATGGAAGCAGTCTTTACAGCTTCATTTGATATTCCACTTACAGCTAACAACTGTAAGGAAGATTGGCGCAAAGCTGCCGAAGGATTGTCAAAAAAAGTCTTGATGAGCAAACGCTGGTCAGTCTCAGCAATTTTCACCGGCACCTTTCTTTTTTTCATTCCCAGCGCGAGACCTTCCAAAATCGGCGCCTGCCAGCTTTGTTCTTTTATTTGAAGGGTCGTGGCCTTTTGAATGAGCTGGTGAATATCACGGGAAGCAGCACTAGCTCCGACCATATTGGTTAACCGCTGAACCAGTGAAGCATATTCCGGCACATGATCCTGCGACTTTTCGAGTACAACCTTTAACAAAGATGCTGTTTGCGAAGCGGGTGCAGACAATGCGGCAATCTGGACCCATTTATCGTTAATATCATGAAACAGTATTTGATTCCTCACTTTCGCAGATTGGTGTGAATCTACAAACCCCAGCGTCAACAGCAGTTGAAACCTGACTTTGGCATCAGGATCATTTTGCAGAGCAAGCAATGATTTTTCCAAACCTGGTGAAGAAGTTAAATGAAGTTCGGCCAGTCTTACCGCATTTTCGCGGATTCCGGCTATTGTATCCTTAAGCGCATTCGCAATGAGTTCAGGTGTAAGTATTCCCATTCCTTCGAGCGTCCAGAGCGCGTGTAAACGGCCCATTGCAGCCGACGGGTTAGTTGCCATTTTAGCCAGGGTTGGCACTGCTGCCAGGTCAGCGCGGTCTACCAATAAACGTTGGGCGTTCAACCTCCACCAAATGTTTGAATTTGCCAGGTTGTTTATCAATTCATCACTTCCGGAGGCACCCAACTGGAGGCCCTTCATCCATTCTGCTTTTTCAGCGTTTACAGGACTGATCCTGTAAATGCGTCCCTTATCCGAGCCGTCATAAAGACCGCCTTCGGCGATTACTTCTGCAGACATCCATTCCGGCGATTCGATAACCCTCCTGTAATAATCCAGTACATAAAGTGCACCATCCGGCCCTACGTACATGTTTACCGGTCTCGACCATGCATCCGTAGATGTAAGAAATTCTTTGTTAGGATAAATCCTGCCGGCAACGAAACTTGCACCGCTGTCCCTAAGAACGTCAACGTGAACCAGGTTACTTACCGGCTCAGCTATAAATGTGATGTTTTGATTGAACGGCGCCGGAAAAGCATCAGCCATATAGGCTGTAAGACCACAGCCTGATGTCATCACACCCACATCAGTCAGCAATTGCCTGTCAGGGTTGATAGTAGTTGGAAACACCTCCGGAGCTTTCAGGTGATCTGACATCGACTGGCTAGCCTCGGAGATTTGGAGATTTGCGTTACGCTCGAAATACCTGTTTGCAATCACTTCATGATAACCCTGGTTAGAATTATTACAACCAAACCAATGTCCCCACTGGTCGAAGGTCTGGCCAAACTGGCTATCACTCGAAGTCAATTCGAGCTGGCTTTTGTCCGGGCGAAAACGTATGCATCGTCCACTGGCGTTTTTTGGCAACCGGGTACTATTTGCATTGCCGGGAATATAAATTTCAGTTCCTTCATCACCAAATTCTTTTGCATACTCCTGCGTTTTCACCGAACCCTGGTGAGCAACATAAATCCAGTTATCCAGTGCATACTGTGGATCATTCAGGTTGTGCTGGGGATTGGTTAAAGCGAAACCTGTAAGCATTACTTCTTTTATATCGGCCTTCCCGTCTCCAGTAGTGTCTGCCAGGTAAAATATATCCGGTGCATCAGTTACGATTATCCCTTTTTTCCAACGCATGATACCATCAGGCAGCATTAAACCTTCGGCGAAAACGGTTTGTTTATCCATCTTCCCGTCAGCATCGGTATCATTAAGCAACACTATCTTGCCGCTTCTACTTTTATCCAGGGGGTATCCCGGCATGACGACTACGTACATCAATCCATTTTCATCGATCATCATATCAACGGGGCTGGTGATCAGCGGCTCTGCGGCCACCAGCTCAATCTTGAATCCCTCGGGAACTTTGAAAGTTGCTAGTCCCTCCTCTGGCGATTGGCTATTTTTAGACTTACCCTTATCACTACAGCTAACTATTACAGTTAGTAAGCTGCCAACAAGCATTAATAATGACAACAGCTTATTATTTATAGGATGACAATTCATTATTCTGTATTTGTTCTGATAAATTTTATCTTACCTGTTTAACCTTTTTCGATTACCAGTTGTCACACTCATTCAATGGAAACCTTGAAAAGAGGTTATCGAATCGCTCCTTTTTTGAACTATTTCTCAGTGAAATTAACGGCTACTTTGTTTTTCTTAGTTGTTTTTGTCTTTTTTCCTTCATCGCAGGTTTTGGTGGAGATGAACCTGGCGCACTTTGCATGGGTCCCTGGAGATAACCAAGCACAGATTCCGTAAGGTCCTTTGCTGCCGAAGGAGTAAAGGGCGAAACCGTTTCCACTTCATATCCCCCATTTTGCCAAGAGGCAGCAGTAGGTAAATAACCAAGCCATCCGTTGGTGTAGCCAAAGTACATGGTATAATTAAACGGAGATCGTTCACGTACTTCATTGGAGATTTCACAGAACAATTCAATGGGGGCGCTCCAAACGGCAATGTCTTCATTAATTTTTAAGAACCGTATGGGGAGGCGAACCATGTTGATTCCTGCGCTTGTAGTGCGGGTATATTCTTCCAAGTCGGAAGACCAACCCAGGCCAGGCTTCCTCGGTGTTTCTACAGATAATGCGCCTGCAAACAAAGTCACCGTATCGCTGCTGGTAGTGATCTTCCGGTTGGCATCCAGTATTTTGTCACCCAGGAGTACCCTGAATTGATTCAGGTGCCCAGCTGCCGGTGTTGGATAAACGCTGTAGATGGGTGCAAGGTTTCCCGCAGCGCCGTTAATAAACAGCACAGGTGCTCCTATTTTTCGTTCCACGTATTCAGATACAATTCCGGGTGCATCTCCACTGATCTGTACAAACTGGGGCCCAAGTACCGTTCCATGTATAGGGTAATTTGCGATCAGGGCCAACGGGGCTCCGTCTTTTTTATCGATCCTTATTAGCCCGATACGACGGTCAACTGCGCCATCCGGATTCAACCCGAGCGAGGCTCTTCCATTGGTATCAATGGCACGCCTGTTAATATTAGCCTGTGAAAATCCCCAGCCTACACCAAGGCGTGCAGGGACAAGCGTTTTCCTCGCTTCAACAATACCATCTACCAGTTTCTGTTCAAACATCGTGGTATAGGCGGTATCTACTACATGCTTTGCACGATCCCCCATATACACTCCATAAATGCCAGGAGGGCCCACTTCAGGCGCAGAATGCGTATGGGTGACCGTCCACCATACATTTACCGGGTTGATACCATGCTGCTTTTGAAGCCTCGCCGCAACCTTATCATATTCTGAAGGTGAATAAAGGCATATATCTGATGAGATGATGAAAAACTCTGTCTTGCCATCATGAAGAGCAACGATGCGGTGGTAGATACGGTCGTGAATGCCAGTGGACTTCCTTTCGCCATAGCCGACAAGATATTGAGAGTCTGCAGGGGATATGTCAACCTTAACCATTGCGGCGCGAAATTGTGCCTGCGACTCATTAAAATTGAAAATAAAAATTATTAATATTAACAGCTGCTGGACGAAGCCAGTGGAAAAAATTGGACAGGAACCTGAGAAACCGAAACAATTTTCCAAAGAGGTTATTTCTGGACTTTCAATTTTCGCATTCATTTTTTTGACTTTTTCCGGGGTTTCTTTGGCAGCATAGGCTGCATAACACGAGCATATTCTAAAATGTTTCCTTAAAATTAATGCTTCCTCCGCATTTCACCCTGTATATAACCAAGCACAGATTCCGTAAGATCCTTAGCTGCGCCCGGTGTATAGGGAGAAACAGTTTCTACTTCATATCCTCCGTTTTCAAATGCTGCTGCAGTGGGTAAATAACCCAGCCAGCCATTCGTATAACCGAAATAGTAAGTGAAAGGATATGGTGAGCGGTCACGGACCTCGTTCGAGATTTCACAAAACAACTCGAGGGGTGCGCTCCAGATGGCTACGTCTTCATTAATTTTTAAAAAACGAATAGGAAGGCGCACCATATTGATTCCTCCATTCGTGGTAGTGGTATACTTGCCGAGGTCAGAAGACCATCCCAGGCCTGCCTTCCGGGGTGTTTCCACTGTCAGCGACCCGGAAGTAAATTGCACAGTATCGGCCATTACAGTAATTTTTCGATGGGCATCAACAATCTTGTCACCCAACAGCACCCTGAACTGGCTTAAGTGACCAGCTTCCGGTGATGCATACACGCTGTAAATAGGTGCCAGGTTGCCCGCAGCACCATTTACAAAAAGTACCGGCGCGCCAATCTTACGCTCCACATACTCGGATACCACGCCAGGAGCATCCCCGCTTATCTGCAGGTTTTTATCACCCAGTACAGTTCCGTGAATCGGATAATTTGCAACCAGGGCCAACGGACTTCCATCTTTCTTATCAATTCGTATTAGTCCGATGCGGCGGTCAACGGCTCCGTCGGGATTCATTCCGAGGGACGCTCTCCCATTGGTATCTACTGCGCGCCTGTTAATGTTCGCCAGTGAAAAACCCCAGCCAACACCCAGTCGCGCTGGAACAAGATTTTTTTTTGCCTCAATAATTCCTTTAATTAAAGTCTCTTCTAACATGTTGGCGTAAGCTGTGTCTACTTCATGCTTGTATCGCTCACCCATAAATATTTCGGGTAAGCCGGGCACACCAACTTCCGGCGCGGAGTGAGTATGACTAAGTGACCACCAGAAATTAAGCGGATTAATACCAAGCCGCGTTTGAAGCATCGAAGCAGTATGGTCATATTGGGAAGGCGACATAACACACAAATCAGATTGAACCAGGTAGAACTGCGAAACACCATCGTCGAGAGCGATTATCCTTGAATAGATACGATCATGAATGCCGGTCGACTGCCGGGGGCCATAACCCACAAGCCATTTAGCAGTAACGGGAGTGACATCCACTTTAATCACCGATGCACGAAAGGCTGTATGGTTCTTCTGACCAAAAGCAACAAGTGTACAAAGGATAAAGAAAACAAATACAACTAAAAAAAAGCGTTTCGTCTCATACTTTGGATAAATAGGAAAGCGAAAGACCGGAATGTTGTTGATGTTCATATTTATTATGGTTGCCATCCTACATTGAAAAGTTTTTGCTCAACGATCTGCTGAATATATTCACTATTAATCTATCACTCACTTTATGGTTAAAATATCAAACGCGCATAGTTTTTCTAATCATTATAAAAGTTGAGAACGGAATGCCCGGTGATTAGTATCCCGGATTTTGGGTAATTTTTTTGTTCTTGTCAATGGTGGCCTGAGGAATTGGATAAAGATAATTTTTTGGGTAAAACACCCTGGTTCCTTCAGCAGCAGGAACTACTTTATATACCCATTTATTATTTTCCTTTTGAATCACCATTGCATGAAGAGGGCCGTTCAGGTTCTTTTCGGCTATTTTTAAACGCATCAAATCGTACCAGCGTTTTTCTTCAAAAGCAAGCTCCACCCTACGCTCCCTGAGAACAGCTATACGCATCTGGTCCTGGCTCAAACCTGTTGGTAATGGTGGCAGCTCTGACCGGCTCCGAACTTTGTTTATAGCATCATAAACAGAAGCATCAGGACCCACAGACTCGTTCTGGGCTTCAGCATAATTTAGTAGTACCTCAGCGTACCTGAAGATAATAAAATTCGCGCTGTTTTGTTGATTACTACCGTTGATGGCGTACTTTGGATTCAAGCCTTTCAATAAATAATAACCCGTATTTGTAGATTCATTGATATTACTTAGGTCTGTTTCAACCCTGCTGCCTGCACCCTGCCTGATGACTACCTCGTAGCCCAGCCAGAGGGCCCCGTCATATACAATGGACTGGTAAAATCGCTTTTCCCTGTTCACATAAGGATTTTGAGGATCATACCCTGAAGCAGCATCAGAAATAGGGAGTCCGTTTGCCATTACATACTCATCCACTAATTCCTGGGTGGGATCCACACCTCCATAAGCGCGTTGTAACCCCCCAACTATCCAGGTACCCTGTAAACCTTCCCTGCTGCCACCCAAAGTTGTTCCACCGAGGTATTTCTTTGCAAAGATCGTTTCTACATTGTCGTTGTTATCTTCAAAAAATTGGGTGTTATAATTAGCAAACAGGCTATAGGTGTTTAAGTCCATCACCTGCTTGTTTGTGGCAGCTGCCAGGGCCCACCTGCTCTTGTCGTTTGTTGTGTTTTTTAAGGGGCTGGCCTGGAACAATTCACTCCAGCCTTTTAAAGTGAGTGCAGCTCCCCTGGTAGCTCTGCCTGTTTCTGTTTTAATGGGCAGATCCAGCGCTGCTGCTGCACATTCGTCTGCGATGAATTTAAATGTTTCCTGGTCGGTATTTCGCGCCTTGAACATTTCATCACCCATCCCCTGGTTTAAAACTTCCGTAATAATAGGTACTCCTCCATAATGCGTCCAGAGCAGTTGGTAGTAATATGCCCGTAGAAACCTGGCTTCTCCAAGTCGCTGTTTTTTCCAGGAGGCCGTCAGGGCCGAGGCAGTTGCTTTTTCTATAAACAAATTACAGGCCCTGATACTATTGTATAATCCCCATAAAGTTGGAGCGTTGCTCGGTGTATATACGGAAGTGGCATAGAGCACCCTGCTTACCTGCCCGTTTACTCCATTCATGGAGTTATCGGTGAAATTTTCGGTAGGATCAAATGTAGCAAAAGGGCCGGGCACCCCTGCATAAATATTGTTCAAAAATAAATCGGCATTACCGGTACTTTCAAAAATGGAGGAGGCTGTTATCTGGTCTTTTGGAAGCACTTCCAGGTATTTTTTACAAGAGCTTAAAACGGTAATACAAATGGCAACCGACAACAATCTTGTAGCCAGCTTCTTATTGAATAGATACATGATCGGAAAATTTAAATTATTAAAAAGTAACATTAAGGCCTACAGAAATTACTTTCTGCTGGGGATAAAGGTTTGAATAAGGTGCAGTACTTTCAGGATCGAAATTGGTAAGTTGGGTCCAGGTAGTAATATTCTGTCCTGAAAGAAATATCCTTGCACTCTGAATGCTTATTCTTTCAGACATGGATGCAGGAATAGTATAGGCGAGTGTTGCACTTTTCAATCTCAGGTAACTTCCGTCTTTCATCCAGAAAGAAGATGTCTGTGTATTGTTGGTAGTTGGGCCCGATGTGATCCGGGGGTTTTTGGCATTCGGATTTTCGGGTGTCCAATAATCCAGGTTTTCTATCAGCGCCGACATTCCATTGTGAAAGGCCCAGGCGTTTTGCCTGTCCAGGTAAAGGTTTGCATTGGTGACTCCCTGGAACAATAAGTCGAGGCTGATTCCCTTATAACGGACAGAGGGGGATACTCCATAAATAACCTGCGGTACAACCGGGTTGCCGATTTTTGTAAGATCCAAATCATTTATTTTTCCATCTCCATTTACATCCTCGTACCTGATATCGCCTGGTCTCACCGTACCCCACGGCTGTACAGCGATACTTTTTTTTAATACCCCGTTTTCAAAATCCGCTGGCTGGAAGAACCCCAGTGCATGAAAACCAAATTGTGTTCCCAACGCCTTACCGGTTATTCTGCGGTTTGGATTATTAAAAGTAGTAGCCGTTTCAAAAACTTTCAGTAAAGTATTTTTAGCATACGTAAGGTTGCCGGTGATCGATACCTGCAGATCTTTTGTGACACTGAATGATGAACCAATGGTGAGGTCAATTCCTTCATTTTTCATGATACCTGCATTAACCTGGCTAAGGCCAATACCATACTCTGCCGGAACAATTACATCAGGGTTAACAAGCATATTTGACCTCTTTTCATAAAAATAATCCGCTTCAATACTCAGTAGCCCTTTCCAGAGGGTTGCTTCGAGGCCTATATCGGTTTTTTTTGCCCGTTCCCAGGTAATATTTGGATTATTCTCATTTCGTTCGCTTGCTGCCTGTACCGCCTGTCCACCAATAACATAAGCGGGTCCAAATGCATTAAACGTGCTCAGGTACTGAAAGGCAGCCCCGGCAAGTGCTCCTACTTCACCGTAAGACGCCCGTAATTTAAGATTGTTGATCCAGGCTGCATTTTTCATGAAGTTCTCTTCAGACAAACGCCAACCCACTGAAAAGGCAGGAAAAAATCCAAATCTCTTATCTGGCGCAAAATAATAACTACCATCATACCTGCCGCTGGCTTCAAATAAATACTTGTTGTTGTAGTCATAGGTAAGGCGATATACCAATCCAAGTTGCCTGGCAGTACTTGAAGTTCCACCTGTGGTCATATCAGAAGTACTGGAACTACCCAGGTTGATCTCGTCAATGCCGAGATTATAATTTCTTCTCGTTGCTGAAAGGCTAAGTGTATTGTTATCTTTCGCTTCAAAAAGTGCCAGGGCTGTTACATTACTTTTGCCAAATTCACGCGCATAGCTTAGTGAGCCCTGGTAGGTAAGTTGGTAAGCCTGTGTGAAACTTTGATTCAATGACGGTTTAGTCTGTTCAAATATGCCGTCTGTAATTACATAGGGCCTCTTTGATGTGTCAACAGTGCCTTTGTGGGTTGGAAGACGCCACAATTTATTCATGACAATTGTGGGGTCGTAAGCAACAGTCAGCTTCGCCTTTAATCCGGGGATAAACGGCAGTTCCTGGTCAATTGCTAATTGTGTAAATAACGCGGTAGTATTTATTTTGTTATAGCCGCTATTACGAAGGCTCGCTGTTGTGTAACTGCCTGGCACACCGTTGCTAAAATACATTGGGCCGTTTTGAGTATGGGTGTAACCTATCAATTCAAAAAGACGCCCTGTTGTTATTGAAGGGTAACTGGCGCGTTCCACTCTACCGATTACGCCAAATGTTATCCTGGTCGATTTTGTTACCTGGCCATTTACATTCACATTGAGGTTATACCGCTTGTCGTTGGTGGACGGCCACATTCCGTTTTGACTTTGATACCCGAGACTGGCATAAAACTTTATTAATTCCGTACCTCCCGACACTTCTATATTGTGATTGGTTAGAAGGGCATTTTTTTTAATAATATCCCGGTAAACATTGGGATCCGGAAAAGCGTCCGGGTCTGAACCGTCTTTTAATTTCTGAAGCGCAAACTCAGAATAGGGAAGCGGAAGGTTGGCATTTTTGGCGGCAGCATTTTGTAATACTCCATATTCATATCCATTAAGATAGCGCGGGAATACGGTAGGATTTTGGAAGCCCACATAGCCATTGTACGTTACCGTTGGAGCTCCCGCTTTTCCACTCTTGGTAGTTACCAGGATAACCCCGTTAGCACCTGCCACTCCATAGGGAGCTACCGCCGCGGCATCTTTTAAAATTGTAAATGACTCTATAGAATTGGGATCAAGTTGTTTAAAGTCTCTTGGAATTCCATCTACTATTAATAAAGGCTGATTAGCCCCGGTCGAGGAGATACCTCTTACATAAATATTAGACGCATCATTACCTGGTTCCCCATTGTTTTGTCTTGTAATTACTCCCGCAACCCGGCCGCCCAGGGTATTACTTAAATTGGTGACGGGTGTAGAAGCCACATCTTTTCCCTTTAAGGTTGAGATGGCAGCTGTTACAGAAGTTTTCTTCTGTGTTCCATATCCCACTACAACCACCTGGTTGAGTGATTGGGAGGAGGCTGTTAACTGAACATTGATATTAGACTGATCTCGAATGGGAACTTCCTTCATCTCGAAACCTACATTACTCAAAACCAGTATGCCCTTCGCAGGCGCTGAAATAGAAAATTTGCCTGCCTCATCGGAACTTGTTCCATTTGAAGTTCCTTTTAATATAATGCTTACGCCTGAAATGGGGGCACCGCTTTCGTCGTTCACCGAACCAGTGATCGCTTTCGTTTGAGAAAAAAGATTCAGTGAAGGAACCAGGAAAAAGAAAACGAAAGCCGGTATCAATTTACCAATTTGCCATATTTTTTTTGTGAGAATGCCTGCACAAATTGTTTTTTTAAAAAGTGCCATTTGGTGTATATATATATTGCAGAAACTAATAGGCCATTCACCCGAAACTTTTGGAACTACCAGGTTGAAGTAAACGTTTTTCATATCAACTGTTTGATTAGGTAATTTTGTTAGTTGGCTGCTTCATTGAAAAGGTAGCATACCTTCAGTTTTCTTAAGGATTTACGCAATTTTTTTAATTGCATCACTGATCACGATGGCTGGCGGGAGTGCTGTCTGCCAACAAGCTTCCATTCATTTACAGATAGGAATGCTTAATCGTTGTGTTTTGTATTTTGAAGGGCGGAGTAAAGTTGAGCTCAAAGCTATAGTCAAAAATGTTCAACCTAATAAAACTTCCTGTCAGGACTTTCGTCATTCCCCATAGCTTCTACAATATAGACCGAAAATTGAACACGAACAACTAATCAAATTAAAAATATTTTTATGTTAATTGTTTTACCTGGCAGCCGTACGTTATCATGCGGGAAATGCAGCAGCATTAGCTCAGCCCTGATCTTTCAAAAGGTCCGCCCTATTGACATTCGACTCTATTAAAATCAAGTCGGGTCTATTTTTTTAAAAATTTTGCTGAGATTATTCGTGTAGTTAAATAACTACGTTTAGATTTGTAGTCAAATAGCTACTCAATGAATGTAAGACGAGATGTATTTCAAGCGATAGCAGACCCGACAAGAAGGGCTATTCTTCTGTTGGTCGCCACACAATCGATGACAGCAGGGGCCATAGCCGCGAACTTCAACACAGCAAGACCGACCGTATCAAAACACCTGCAAATACTTACCGAGTGCGAATTGCTGGATCAACAACCAAACGGCAGAGAAATGCACTATAGCATTAATGTAAAAAAAATGAAAGAAGTAGCCGATTTTATTGAACCATTCCGTAAAATATGGGATGACAGGTTTAATAAATTGGAGACAATGATGAAAAAATACAAAGTCAAAAAATAGAGCGACATGGAAAAAAAAACTAAAATTAGCGCCGAAGAAGGCAAACAAGAGTTAGTGATCACCAGAGAATTTGATTTGCCATTGCAGCTACTTTTTAAAGCGTATGAAGAGCCTGAAATTGTTGAGCTATGGATGGGAACAAAAGTGCTGAACCTTGAAAATAAAAAGTATGGCAGTTGGCAGTTTGAAACAAAAGACGCTAAAGGAAATGTGGTGTTTCAGGCCTGCGGGGTAATCCATGAGTTCAGCCGGAACCGGAAAATAACGCGAACCTTTGAAATGGAGCATACGCCCTTTGGTGTTCAGCTTGAATTCTTAGAATTTGAAAAACTTACTGATAACACCAGCATACTCATGATACACATAGTATACAAATCAGTCGCACACAGAGACCAAATGCTGCAGATACCTTTTGCTCACGGTATGAATATGGCCCATAACCGTTTGCAGGATATTGTAAGCAAGATTAAATAATACACTATGACTAAAAATAGTTTAATTTATTGGATTTTCACTACCTGGCTTGCGTTAGGAATACTGTCGTGTGGAATAGTACAGTCATTCAAAGTGAAAGCGGACATCGAGCAATTCTCTAACAATACCGGGTATCTGGAAAATAGTGGGAGTAGCGAGACTGCTTATACCTACATTCAACTTAATAAAGGAATGGGTGTATGCAGCTTTTAATAGCCTTGTCGGGAGCGGTAATTTCAC
>JBBJOD010000574.1:0-3286 GCA_037721715.1 Chitinophagaceae bacterium
TACCGTAGAACTACCGGTGCTATTACAGAGGAAATTGTAGCAAAAACAACGCATGCAAATATTATTCAACTGGAAAGGAAGGGTGATACGTACACCATGCGGGTTGCAAAGCATGGTGAACCTTTTGTTGTAGATACCATTGCTCGTATTGACTTAGGCGACGAGGTGTATGTAGGCCTGTTTGTTGGTTCGCACAATGCTGATGTGTTAGAAACCGGTGTTTTTACCGATGTGCGGATCTCTGTTCCTGCCTGGGAGGGCTTGGTTCCCTACAAAGATTACCTCGGCAGCCAGCTTGAATTACTGGAAGTGGCAACCGGAAACCGGGAGATTATCCATACCGTTAAAAATTCTATCCAGGCACCTAACTGGACAAAAGATAATAAATCCCTGGTATATAACAGTGAAGGCCTGATCTATCAATTTGATCTTGCCACACGTAATCCGAAAGTTTTACCTACCGGCGAAGTAAAAAACAACAACAATGACCATGTGCTAAATTTTGACCATACTATGCTGGCATTAAGCAGTGGCGTAAAAGAACTGGGAGGCTCGATTGTATATACAGTTCCTGTTAATGGAGGTATACCAAAACAGGTCACCCCTAAAGGGCCATCATATGCTCACGGCTGGTCTCCCGATAGCAAGCAAATACTGTTTACTGGCGGACGAAACAATGAGTACGACATTTATAGTATTCCTGCCGTTGGTGGCAAAGAAGTGAACCTGACGAATACCAAGGGATTGGATGACGGTCCGGAATACACGCCTGACGGCAAATTCATTTATTTTAATTCAAACCGGACCGGCACCATGCAGATCTGGCGCATGAAGCCTGATGGAAGTGACCAGCAGGCAGTGACCAAAGGAGATTTACACGACTGGTTTCCCCATATTTCTCCCGACGGAAAATGGATCGTTTTCATTTCCTTCCTTAAAGAAGAAGTTCCTTCCGGAGATCACCCATTTTATAAGCATGTGTATATCCGCCTGATGCCAATAACGGGAGGTGTGCCAAAAGTTATTGCCTACATTTACGGTGGCCAGGGCACCATCAATACGCCTTCCTGGTCACCAGACAGTAAGAAGATAGCGTTTGTAAGCAACAGTGTTATAAAATAAAGGCGTTCGCTGTCAGCCGGCAACGCAGTTATTAAACTATTGACGTAAATCGTCATAGTAAAGACGCTGTGCCGGCATCTCTCAGGGTAAAAAAATAACCCCGGCATATATTGCTATACTTCATCCAGGTCTGACGGAGGAATCATCGTATGAACTAAATATCTCTAACGATAAATTTTACGGAGATCCTTTTCAAAAAGCGTATAGGGGTCATCGTAAAATTTTAAAAAATCAGCCACACTGACCTGGCCCGGAAAAGGCGCATAGTAATGCGTGGGGCTTCGCCTGTCGTTTCGCCATACCAACACGTAAGACAATCGTAATTGCTGGCTTTTCATTACTTTCAGCAGCGTATTGGTCCACCATTCTGGATTTGGAATTGATTCCAGCCCGGTTTCTGTAAAGGCTGCAAGTTTGCCAGACTTTATCGCATAATCCGACACGATCTTCAATTTCGCCTTAGCCATTTCAAGGTTATACCGGTCACGCCCCATGTCGCCATAATTATCCATTCCCACCAGGTCCACATATTCATTACCGGGATACCTTTCCAGGTATTCTTCTTCTGTGGTAAATTTGTTGTCGGGAGAGAAAGCATAAATCAGGTTATGTACCTGCATACTATCCCTTAAATAGGTGACGGTGAAGCGCCATAATGTAATAAATTCTTCTGTTGTACAGTGAGGTTTTCCCCACCAGAACCATCCGCCATCGAACTCGTGGAAAGGCCGGAAAATCATTGGGACTAATTTTTCATCCGCTCCTTTTGTAGTGTTGCACCACTCACCGATTTCCTGTAGGGTCTGTTTATACTTATCATGTGCTTCACCGCCGGGTATGATGTATTTCACCGCCGGTAGAGAAACGGAGTCAACCCAATTGAACCCGCCTTTAGACACCGGGTTAGGAAAGTGCCAGGCAATAGTGGTGATCCCGCCGCGATTATAGGTATCTATCACAGTCTTCTTTACGTCTTCCTTGTTTCTATTTACGACTTCCGGTGAATTGCCTGTAAAGCCGCTAAAGTCAACACCAATTATTCCCGGGTGCGAGCCAGTGACCGATTTTACATCTGAACGCCCTCCTTCACCAGACCAGCCATGGCCATACTCTGTTGCATGTTGGTGGCCAAAAACAGTATGATTTTTTGAAAGCTTGTTCAGGTTTTTGAATAAGGCCCTGGTTTCTTTCGTGGCCCTTGCATCAATCGATCTAATTTTTTGGGCGCCTGCGTAATGTAGACACAGCAGCGCCATGACGAATGAAAGCATTTGTTTACTTCTCATAGTGGATGTAAGGCAATATTTTTTTTCAAGATATTAAGTATGACTGGATCAGCAATGAAATTAATAAATTGGTAAGCATTTCCCTTGAAACTGGTTAAAACGAGGTAAAAATTATTGTTCCGGGATTTAACAACTTCACAATGCCTTCGGGACAATCCATTGTTTAACGGTTCAAACCAAACACGTTATTTTTACTGCATGAATGCAGATGTACAATCGCCCGTTGCAGATGGTGAAGGGGCTCATGTAGTATTGATATTAGGTGCCTACTCAGATGTTGCCAGGGAAGCTATTAAATTGTATGTTGCCGAGGGCAAAACGGTAATAGCCGCTTCAAGGAGCGTGGATAAACTAAATGAATTTGTTAAACAGCAGTCATTTGCCCTCAACAAAGTTCTTGTTCGCTATTTTGATGCTACCGCTTTTGAAGAACACAAGAGTTTTTATTTCAACCTGCCGTTGAAGCCGCACACCGTTGTTTATGCCGCTGGCTTTTTGAAAAACAACGAAGAGGCTATGCTGAATTGGGAAGGAGCCTACCAGATGATGAAAGTTCATTACTGTGGTGCCGTATCGATCCTCAATATCATTGTAACAGACCACGAGAATCAATCACTAAAAAGAGTTGTCGGTTTATCATCTCTTTCCGGAGTCAGGGGTAGAAAAAGTAATTTTATCTACGGTAGTACCAAAGCGGCGTTTACACAATACCTTGCAGGGTTGAGGCAATATCTTGCTCCAAGAGGCATCACTGTAAACATATTGGTAGCCGGTTACATACGAACTAAAATGACCCATGGCCTTGATCTTTCACAGTCATTGATGCTGGAACCCGCTTTCATTGCCAGGTATGTAGTGCAACCAGGTAAACAGTTCAT
>JBBJOD010000575.1:0-3284 GCA_037721715.1 Chitinophagaceae bacterium
CCTTGCGAAAGCTGCTAACAAATACCTGGTCACACTTACGGCTGAGGTCATTGCGCGCCAGGTCAACCAACATCACATGCTCTGCATTCTCTTTGGCATCCGCTAACAATTTTTCAGCCAGTTGTTTGTCTGTTACATCATCTCCGGTTCGCATAAAGGTGCCGGCTATTGGGTGAACCACTGCTTTGCTTCCCTGTATTATTAACTGACTTTCCGGGCTGGAACCCATCAGTTTATAATCGCCATAATCAAAATAAAACAGGTACGGGGAAGGATTGATATTGCGCAGCGTACGATAAACATTGAAGTCATCCCCGGTGAACCGCTGCTGGAACCGCCTGCTGAGTACGATCTGGAAAACGTCGCCACGGTGACAATGCTTTATGCCTTGCTCAACCATTTCGGTGTATTCCGCGTCCGTCATATTAGAGGATTCGTCTTCTTTGGTTTTAAATGGAAACACGGGTACATCCTTGCTTTTGATAAGGCTCTCCACGATAGCCACTTCACTTTCGAGGCCGTAAAGCTGGTTCTCACAAATGTATAGCTCGTCTTTAAAGTGATTGATGGCAATAACATACTGGTACAGCCGGTAACGCATGAGAGGAATCATGGGAGGCTCAGGGTTACTTGCAGAAAATTTAATGGTATCAAAAAATTGCACGGCATCAAAACTGGTATATCCAAATAAACCCTGTACTACTTTAACCGGCTTTTCAGGTACGCTGTTTACATAAAACCGCTGCATAAAATTCCATAGCAAGCCAGGAACTTTTTCTGTTTGCGCTATATTGATCTTTTCCACTTTTTGCCCGGGAAACTTATACTCCACTTCATGCATATTCGTAATTTCTATGCCGGCGATCGCATTGATACCGATGAAGGAAAAGCTATTATCATTGGCGTGGAAGTCGGTGCTTTCCATTAAAATGGTATCGCGGAAGCGATCACGCAAGCGGAGATAGATACCTACCGGTGTGAACACATCGGCCATCAATTTCTTGAATGTAGTAGTTATTTCAATTTTTTTCATAAGCCTGGTTCTGATTTATCTAAGTGCAACATCTTAAAAACGAGCAACCTTGTTATATATTGGAATGCTGCTTGAATCGTTTCTATTTACATTTCTCCTTTTGATAACAATTGGGCATTTCGGAAAATAAAAAAGCCCCGAGAAACCCGGGGCATGTATATATTGATACAAATTAGCAATCGCTTACTAGCCCCGTTTGGAGTTTGTATGCCACCACCAATTTTTATTTTGTATGTTCTTAGTCATTTGAACACAAATATGCATGACATTTTTTAAATGACAATAGAAATGCAGGAATTTTTTTGTGATGGGAGTCGGGTGTCCGGTGATAATGTGAATGAGTGGTGAGTGATGGGATGGTTATTAATAGGGTATAGCTTTTCACCAGTCACCGATACCTGATACTATACCCGACACGACACCTGATACCCGATACCCGACATTCACTACAACACCCCTTTCGTAGATGGCAAATAATTCGACAAAGGATCTTTTTTAACCGCCATGCGAATGGCTTTTGCGAATGCTTTGAAAATAGCCTCTATTTTATGGTGTTCATTGTCTCCTTTGCATTCAATATTCAGGTTACACCTGGCCGCATCGGAAAAAGATTTGAAGAAGTGAAAGAACATTTCCGTTGGCATCTCTCCTATCATTTCCCTTTTAAACTCAGCATTCCATACCAGCCAGCTACGGCCTCCGAAGTCGATCAGCACTTTAGCCTCCGCTTCATCCATAGGTAGTGCAAATCCATAGCGATCCATTCCTCTTTTGTCGGCTAGTGCGATAGCGATGGTTTCACCCAGTGCGATACCAGTATCTTCAATGGTATGATGTTCATCGATCTGGAGGTCGCCATCGGCCCTGATGGTCAGGTCCATTTTTCCATGACGAGCTATCTGTTCCAGCATGTGATCAAAGAAGCCAAGTCCGGTTATGATATTGGCCTTACCCTGTCCATCTACATTTAGCGATATCTTAATCCGTGTTTCGTTGGTATTGCGCTCATGAATCACCGTTCTCAATCCCTGTTTCAGGAACTCGTAAATATTTTTCCATTCAGTTGTTTCGAGTGCGATGGTACCTGACTGATGAAGCAGGTTGATTGTATCCGCCATCTCCGCTGCACCGAGTGACGAATCATTATTTAGCCAGATTCCTTTACAACCCAAATTTTTTGCCAGTTGAATATCTGTGATGCGATCGCCGATAACATAAGAATTTGGAATGTCGTAGGCAGGGTTGTTAAGATAGTTGGTGAACATCCCGATACCTGGTTTACGGGTAGGCGCATTTTCAGAGGGGTAAGTCCTGTCTATCAGTACTTCACTAAAATGAATGCCCTCGCCTTCCAGGCTCTTTATTACCAGGTGATGCAGTGGCCAAAAAGTATCTTCAGGAAAAGCAGAAGTGCCCATACCGTCCTGGTTACTTACCATTACCAGTTCATAATCCAGTTCATTTGCTATGCCGCTCATGTACTTAAATACACCAGGATAAAAAGTCAATTTATCGAATGAATCCAGCTGGTACGTAGGAGGCGCTTCATTTATCAGTGTGCCGTCTCGGTCAATGAAGAGAATTCGTTTCATAGTGAATTTTCAATGGTGAATGGTCAATGGTCAATGTTGAGCACTAGTATGAGTGAGGAGTGATAAGCAATCGGTTATTGGTTATGAGTGTGATCACATAGTGATGAATCATGCTTGATGACAAATTTAGTGAATATACTCTTTGGGTCTTAGCTAATCACTAATCACTCATCACTCATCACCCATCACTCATCACTCTTCACCATTCACCATTGACCATTGACCATTGACCATTGACCATTGACCAACTCACAGCTTCAACTTAGCCCTCGACGTCTTTACTTCTGCTACGGTAACAGCCGCCGATTTATTACCAAAACTGTTTCTTACATACGTAAGCACGTCTGCTATCTGCTGGTCGGTAAGAAAATTATGAGGAGGCATCACATTTTGATATACTTCACCGTTGACTTCTATCTCGTCAGACAGGCCCTGCAACAAAATTTTTATCAACCGATTTTTATCGCCGGAAACCCATGTTGTTTTAGCAAGCGGAGGATTCAAATTTGGCACCCCTGCTCCATTCGCCTGGTGACAGGTAACACAAGACTGTTCGTATACCAGGCTGCCTCGCTTAATAGAGGCCATGAGTGCACCCTGATTTGGTTGTTTCGTAACGAAACTCCAGGAACAAACAGTTACCACGATGACAACCAAAT
>JBBJOD010000085.1:0-12321 GCA_037721715.1 Chitinophagaceae bacterium
GGTTGTGGCTGTGCTGCCGGCTATCCCGGGACCTAATTCCAATCTTGACTTTATAAGTGACAAGTTTTTCAGACGAAGTTCAATGCTGGAAATTCTCAACCCTACAACCTGTTCTTTGGTAAAACCCAGGTCTTTTTGCATGGCGAAATTTAACTGCTGGTAAACGATCCACGAAAAAACAATTAAAGCGGTTGATATGGTAAACTGGAAAACCACCAGGGATCTTCTAAATAAAATGTTGGACGGCTGACTGCCGAAGACTCCCTTCAAAACAGCAATGGGTTTGAAATGAGATAGAAACAATGCCGGATAAATTCCACTCACCAGGCCAACGCCCATTGCTATTAGCAACATGAGGACAACGACAAATGGTGAACCATTCTGCCATATTGAAATATCTCTGCCGGCTATCTTTTGAATAACAGGCGATACCAGTTCCATCAGTACCAGGCTTAACAACAAAGCGCACACAACCAGTAAAAAAGATTCTGTAAAAAATTGAATGATCAACTGCCAGCGGGCTGAACCCATCACTTTTCGGATGCCTACTTCCTTCGCCCTTTTCATTGATTGAGCGGTAGCCAGGTTGATATAATTTATACAGGCAAGTAAGAGTATGATTCCGGCTACCAGGAAGAAAATATACAAGTACAAAATATTGCCGTTGGCCTGCAGTTCATTTTCGAGATGCGAATACAGGTGAATAGAAGTGAGCCGTTGCAATGGTAGTTGCAGGTCACCCTTTATGTCTTGCTTATTTGTTTGAAGAAACTGGCTTATTTTTGATGCAAGCCTTTCCGGGTCGGCACCTTGCTTCAAAAGTATATAGGTATATACATTATACGCCTGAAATGTGTTTACAAAATCTGCTCTTGTATCGAGCACCCCGATAGCATCAAAATAAAAATGCGATTGTCGTGGTATATCACGGATTACGCCGGTAATTTTTTGTGGCTGCCTGTTAAGGTACTCTACCATCTTACCAAGAGCCAGAGCGGCATTGCCAAACAATTTGTTTGCCAGTGTTTCTGTGATCACCAGTGAATAGGGATCCGTAAGTGCGGTGTTCGAGTTGCCATATAAAAAGGGATGGTCGAATACCTGGAAGAAACTTTGCTCGGTAAAAATAGGGGAGACTGACAAAGTGCCCCCGGGTACCTTTACAGCTTCGTTGCCTTCAGCAAAGAACCTGGCAGTGCTCTCTATTTCAGGAAAATTTCGCTTAAGCAAAGGTGCAACCATTCCGGAGCTGGAAGCAGAAGAAATATTTCCGCCCGGCCATGTCAATTTGAATGTGACGCGATGAATGCGGTCTGAATTTTTGTGGTGCTTATCATACTGCGATTCATCAATATAGTATGCCAGTATGAGCAGGCAGGAAGTCATTCCCAGCGTTAGCCCGAAAAGGTTGATGAAAGAAATGAATGTATGCTTTCTTAGATTACGTATTGCGATCTTAATATAGTTTTTTATCATGAAGGAGGTATGTAATTCGTACATGAACAAATAGAAATGAGCAGGGCGCAGCCAGGCGTCGGTTTGAATGCCCTGATGGCTGAGTAGTTCTTACCATATAAAGCCGTACAACGCATGGTTCTGATAGCTTACCGCTGATCGCTGATGGCTAATAGCACCTATACCATGATGTTTTCTGTAACGGTTTGCCCATCCAGCATGCGAATGATGCGGTGGCTGTATCGGGCGTCATGCTCCGAATGGGTTACCATAATGATCGTGGTGCCTTTTTCATTGAGGTCGGTTAAAAGTTGCATTACTTCATTTCCATTAGATGAATCAAGGTTTCCTGTTGGCTCATCAGCCAGTATTAATTTTGGATTATTAACAACGGCTCTTGCTACGGCAACTCGTTGTTGCTGCCCACCCGATAGTTGCTGCGGGTAATGATTACGGCGGTGCATGATCTGCATTTTATCCAGCACTTCTTCCACCCTAATTTTTCGTTCGGGGCCTTTGACTTCCAGGTAGATAAGCGGCAATTCCACGTTTTCAAAAACTGTCAGTTCATCGATCAGGTTGAAGCTTTGGAATACAAAACCGATGTTCCGTTTACGCAACTCGGCTCTTTTTCGTTCGTTGAATTTTGCTACCTCTATACCGTTGAAGAGAAAACTGCCGCTGTCTGGATCGTCAAGAAGTCCAACGATGTTCAGGAGCGTTGATTTACCACATCCAGATGGCCCCATCACAGCAACAAATTCACCTTCTGCAACATCGAACGACAATTTGTTCAGTGCAATTGTTTCGACATCTTCGGTGCGGAAGATCTTTTCGAGCTGGGAGATTTTTATCATGGTGGGGGTTTTATACAGAGATACCGACAGCTATCAGCTATCAACTATCAGCATTATGGTCAATCAATTTAGGTTGAAAAATTAATTTAGTGTTTTTTTAAGTCGTTTCCAAAGGACGGAATTTATTGTACTAATATTACACATACGCCAGCAATGTTCTTGAGTACCGGCCAACATTGCCGAGGGTGACAATCTATTAATTCAAGTAAGAAAGATGATCTACAGCTTATCTTCTAAACTTGACGTTTGATGCCTCAAAAGCTGAAAGCTGAAAGCAAATACTACTCCCTCAACACCAACTCCTGCATAGTTCCATAATTCTCGTAACTGGAAGTAATCACTTTGTCACCGGGCTGCAGTCCTTGCAACACTTCGTAATAATCCGTGCTTTGTCTTCCCAGTTGCAGGTCTATCCTGTATGCTATCTTGCCATTTTCGGCTACTTTGAAAATCCAGTTGCCGCCTGTTATCTGGTAGAAGCCACCTCTTGCCAGCAATAAAGCTTCTGTTTCATCACTCAGGGCCAGCAAGATTTGAAGTGTTTGCCCCCGCCGCAGGCCGCTGGGTACTACGCCGATAAACTCCAGTTCAACCTGGAAGCGACCATTAGTGACCTGGGTAAAAACTTTACTCACCTTTAGCTGGTAGCTTTTATTGGCAAATACAAACTCACCGGTAAGTCCAATGATGATGCGTGAAAGATAATGCTGATCGATCTCTGCCCTCACTTTGAAGCCACTTAATACATCGATCTGCCCCAGACGCTCGCCTTTATTTTTTGATTGGCCTATTTCTGAATCCAGTGAGGTTAACTGTCCTTCAACAGGCGAACGCACAATAAGGTCGCCAACTTTACGCTGCATCAATGCCAGTGCATTTTTCATGCGGTCATAAGATTGCTTCATCTGGTTGAGCTGTTGCCTGGTCGACGTAGAGTCCTGGTTTAAAATTTGTTCTGTCAACTTCTTTCTCAGCACCTGGTAATTGTATAAGTTTTCCGTTGATTTAAATTCCTGGGAACCGATCACTTTGTTCTCGTAGAGATGTTTGTTTAATTGATACACTCTTTCCGCTTCTTTCAGGGCATTGTCTACATCCGCCATCTGGTTGAGTTTGCTGATGGTGTTCTGACGAGTGTTGTCTCTGGAAATCTGCATTTGGGTCAATACATTGAAGACTGAAGTTTCCTGGTTAGATAAGCTAAGTTCCAGGTCGGTATTGACAAGCTTCATGATAGGCTGGTCTTTTTTCATTACAGCGCCATCTTCAACATATTTTTCTTCTACGCGGCCACCTTCCATTGCATCGAGGTAGATAGTTGTGTGCGGCAATACCATCCCATTGACGGGCGTCGTTTCGCGAAAAGCGCCTTTTTTAATTTCACTGATCGTGATCTTTTCTGTGTTGACGTTTAGCCGGCTTTTGCCGGATGTAAAATAGTAACTGGCCGATATCAACCCAACTATTGCGGCAATTCCTACGATGGCTAGAATTCGCCTGGTTGACCACCTTTTTCTAACAATGACTTTGTCCACGCTTTTATATTAAAATTTAAATGCAGTTATATAAAACAATCCTTATTACCGAACAGTTTGTAACATGTCAAGAATATGCAGATTGCACTAAGATGATTTTCAATCAATTGGATAAATAATTCGTCAAGGTGGTGTAATGTATTCATACATTAACTGTACGCTAATGATACAGTAGCACCAGGTATTTACAGCCTAATAAATTAATTGCCATGGTTTTGTATTAGTGGTATCATTGTAGTGTTAATCTAACAGCTGGCAGTTATGCGCTGAAAGTTTAAATAAAATAAACGATGGTTTTAAAAAATGCCAGCATTCTGGTAGTGGATGATGATGTGGATGTGCTCACAGCTGTCAGGTTATTGTTGAAGACGGAAGTAAGGGAAGTAGTCACGGAAAAAAATCCGGAGAATCTTCGTTGGCTCTTATCAAAGCAGGCTTTCGATCTTATACTGCTCGACATGAATTTTACAAGCTCTATCAACACAGGCAACGAAGGATTCTTCTGGCTGAACAGAATTCGAGAGCTGAAACCAGACATGTTGATAGTTATGATCACTGCTTATGGTGATATTGAACTGGCTGTGAGGTCGCTCAAGGAAGGTGCCGCCGATTTCGTTGTAAAGCCCTGGCACAACGAGAAACTGATTCTAACTATCAAAGATGCACTCGCCAGGAAAGGTACCGGGAAAAATGCACTAAAGCCGGCGAAAGACAGTGATTCGATGATTGGTAAAGAACTGCTGGGAGAATCGCAATCAATGGAGCAGATGTTCTATGTTTTAGAAAAAATCGCACCTACAGATGCTAACATCCTTATCCTCGGTGAAAATGGCACGGGTAAAGACCTGATTGCAAAGGCTATTCACCAGCAATCATTGCGGGCAGATAAGCCATTCGTAAAAGTAGATGTAGGCGCGCTGACAGAATCATTGTTTGAAAGTGAATTGTTCGGGCACCGCAAAGGTGCGTTTACAGATGCACGTGAAGACCGTATGGGAAGGTTTGAAGCGGCCGAAGGGGGGACACTTTTTCTTGATGAGATTGGAAACATCTCCCTGCACCAGCAAGCCAAACTACTGACCGTTTTACAGAACCGCCAGGTCACCAGGCTGGGCACAAACCAAGCGATCCCGATCGACATCCGGTTAATTTGCGCAACCAATGTTCCTCTTCAACAACTTGCCAATGAAAGCCGCTTTCGCAAAGATCTTATATACCGGATAAATACCGTTGAGATCAACGTGCCTCCATTACGCAGCCGTGGACAAGACATCATCCTGCTTGCCAAACATTATAGTAAACTGTATAGTAAGAAATACTTTAAGCCAGCCCGACCATTTGAAGACAAGGCTTTAAAAACCCTGATCAACTATAATTACCCGGGCAATGTCCGTGAACTGCAATACACAATAGAACGGGCAATCATTATGGCTGACGGCGAGACACTGCAGGCAGGCGACCTTATTTTTTCTCCACTAGAATCACCCATGGCTGCGTCCACAGATGCTACTGAAACCAAGTTAAGTGCGCTTGAAAAAAACACAATCCTAAAGGTCATAGAAAAACATGACGGAAACATTACTAAGGCTGCAAAAGAACTGGGTTTAACGCGTACCGCACTCTACCGTAGATTAAGCAAATATGAAATTTAAAAAGTTTGAATGGAACACCTTACTCCGGGTGTTGCTTCTATTTGTTGCGCTAACATTAGCTGCTTACATGGTGGTGAAGTCGTTATTTCTCTACCTGGTTATTACTGTACCTGTTGTCGTTTACCTGGTCTATGAATTTTACCGTTTTCAACAGAAGGCGCACCTTGAATTGAACCAGTTTGTGGAGGCTATCCGTTACCGTGACTTCTCACGTTACTTCGATGTAGAGCATGCCCCAGCCGGGTTGAAACCTTTGCGTGAAGGTTTCAATGAAATAAATACCACATTCAAAGTAATCAGCAAGGAAAAAGAAACCCAATACCAGTACCTGCAAAAAATACTGGAACTGGTAGATACCGGCATTTTGTCGTACCAGGAAGAAGACGGAACAGTTGTATGGATGAATGAATCACTAAAGAAAATGTTGCAGTTGCCCTATCTGAAAACAATACATTCATTGCAGAAACGTGACGCACCATTGTATCAAGAGGTCGTATCACTCAAGCCGGGTGAGAATAAGGTAGGTACCGCGCACCTTGAAAAAGACTCGTTTAAAATCCTGCTTTCTGCCACTGCATTTCAAACGGATGGAAAGATATTTAAGCTGATCGCTTTTCAAAATGTAAACGAAGCGCTTGACGAAACAGAATCGAAGGCCTGGCAAAAATTATTAAGTGTAATGACACACGAAATCATGAACTCTATCGCGCCGATTTCCTCCCTGGCAGACACCTTAAAAAATCGACTGAAAGAATCTGTTAACGATTTTCGTAACGTTCCAGGAAGTTTCGCCGACCTGGAGCTGGGCATTGAGACCATAAAAAGAAGAAGCGAGGGCTTGCTTAAATTTGCAGAGACGTACCGGAACCTGAACAAGATAAGTACGCCCAGCCTGAAGAAAGTATATGTAAGGGACCTATTTGAAAATCTTCAGCAACTAATGCAGCCAACGCTTGACCAGAAAAATATTGATATGGAGATCATCCTCAAAGATACCGACCTGCAGCTTGATATAGATGCAAGCCTGGTAGAGCAGGTATTAATTAACCTGGTTGTAAATAGTATAGAAGCTGTAAGGGAAAAAAGCCAGGCGAAAATAGTATTATCCACATCTATGACCAGCAATAGAAAAATACTCATTAGGGTGGCAGACAACGGTTATGGCATGTCAGAAGAGGTGCTCGATAAAATATTCATCCCCTTCTTCACGACAAAAAAGAACGGTAGCGGAATTGGACTCAGCTTATGCAAACAGATTATGATGCTTCACAGGGGTAATATACAAGTGCAATCTGTAGAAGGCGAAGGAACTGCTTTCATCCTGCAATTTTAAAAACGGGAACGAAAGCTGCCCTGCCTAATATACCTGGTCGCTAACAGGAAGGCAGTGACCTTCACGGTCAACCTGCAGCTGGTTTAAAGGATTGAATTTTTTTGAAAGCATCACCGAGACAGGCGACAATATCTGATGCTATCAATGCTTCTTCAGAGCCAAGGTCAGCTGCAAAATCTCCGGCCATGCCGTGTAAATAGACACCAAGCAAAGACGCTTCCTGAGAGGTATAACCTTGTGCTACCAGTCCAGTAATGATACCCGTTAGTACATCACCGCTTCCCCCGGTGGCCATTCCGGCATTGCCAGTCGAATTGAAATAACCTTTTCCGCCAGGCATTGCAATAAAACTATGATGACCCTTAAGAACAATGATTACCTGTAACTCTTTTGCTTTACTGATGGCTAAATGAAGCCGTTCAACATCGTTGTTACTGGCGCCAAATAATCGCTCAAATTCTTTGGGGTGGGGGGTAATTACGGAAAAGGGACTTAAATTATTAAGGAGTTCTTTTTTGGCAGCCAGGATATTTAATGCGTCAGCATCCAGTACCATCGCACTTTTCATGGAAGACAGTAAGCGAGACATCGACTCGCTGGTTTGCGCTGCCGTGCCAAGGCCCGGACCGATCCCGATAACATCGTATTTGAAAAGATCCACTTCAAGGTTTGTAATATAACGGTCCCCGATATCCGTGATTGCCATCGCTTCCGGAACTGACGACTGCATGATGTTGTATCCACACGCTGGTATAATACAAGTCAGTAAGCCAACACCTGTTCGCAGGCAGGCTTTTGCCGCCAGCACCGCAGCACCCATTTTACCAAAACTCCCGGCTACCACCAGGGCATGTCCGAAAGTGCCTTTGTGTGAAAAGGCTTTACGTGGCTTATAGATTGCGCTGATGAAACTTTCATCTATCAATGTCATTTCTGTTTGAACCGACTGGAGGAATACCGGGTGAAGCCCAATATCCAGGATATGGATCTCACCGAAATTTGCTTCGTTTTCAGGAAGCAGGAAAGCAAGTTTATAGCATTGAAAGCTCAAAGTATGTGAAGCTTCTATCACTGCGCCACCTTTGGAGCTGGCATGAGCGAACATCCCGCTGGGTAGATCGATGGCTATTACCTCATTGCCAGACTTATTGATGTGTTCGATCAGGCGTGTTGGTACGGCATCTAACTGCCGGTTAAGTCCTGAACCAAACAAGGCGTCTATTACAATGGCACTTGCAGGTAATGGTTGAAGGGAATCTTCATTTTGTATGAAAGATATTTCCACCGGTGTCTGTTGCAGCCTGGTTAGATTTTCCTGGAAGTTGACTGATCCTTTGTAATCAAATTCGAGGATAAAGACTTTTACGGAAAGTTGCGTTAACGATAACATTCTTGCCAGTGCCAGGCCATCACCACCATTGTTGCCTTTTCCACAATAAATTACAAATGGTTGTTGGCAATAGCCAGCAATCTCCAGCCAATTCAAACATTTTAACACAGCCCTTTCCATCAGGTCGATTGAGGCAATGGGTTCATGTTCAATCGTATACTGGTCCCATTGTTTTATTTGATCGGGAGATAAAATTAACATGGTGAATGGTCAATGGTGAATGGTCAATGATCACTGCGCAAAAAAGTTATTTTTAAAGATAAGTAATTAAAAGATGAATTAAAAAAGAGCCGTTGCGTTTGGTAGAAGTTAAACTGGTTGCCGGGGTAGTGCATCTCCATGACTCATAACCCATCACTCATAGCCCATTACCAAAAACACCATTCACCATTCACCATTGACCATTCACCATTGACCATTCACCTCCTCATTCCTCGAACTCCATGCTTTGCAAGTAATCACCGAACAGGTTACAAAGTTTTTTGGTGGAGTAAACATTTCTGTTGAACTTATTACTTAACACAATCATAACTGCTTCTTCATCAAGCAACCTGATAAATACCGTGTTGTTGCCATGCCACCAACCATTGTGAAAAAGCATTTTTTTTCCGTTATTCAGCAGAGTCATTCTCCAGCCAAGTCCGTAGTTTTTCTGCCCTTCCTTTTCAAAACTGTAAGGGGTGAAAGCGCTGTCGAGCGTTTGCTTGCTGAAAAAATTGCCGGTATATAGTGCCTGGTCCCATTTAAGCATATCGCGAACAGTACTATAGATGTTTTTATCGCCGTATACAACATCCAGGAATTCGTAGGGATATTTGATATTATTCCACTGATAGGAGGGAAGCGATCTTGACAGGTCGTCTGGGGTGAACACATAAGTATCATTCATCTGGAGTGGACGAAAAAAAGTATTCTGCATATAATTTTTAAAGGGTTCTCCGCTAACGCGCTCGATGATCAATGCAAGCAATACATAGTTGGTATTGCAATAGGCAAAGCGTTTGCCTGAAGTAAAATCGAGGGGAGGATGAAAATCATACAATGATTTCAATACGTCTGCGTTGGTTACCATTTTTTTCTTGTCCCATTTATAATGTTCCAGGTAATGAAGATAATTAGGCAAGCCGCTGCGATGAGAAAGCAGCATTTTGATGGTAATTCCGGGATAGGGAAAATCTGCGAAATATTTCGATACGTCATCTTCAAGACGAAGTTTGCCCTGCTCCCACAATTTTAGAACAGCCATTGCCGTAAAAGTTTTTGTTACAGAGGCGAGATGAAATGCCGTAGTGGGCGATAGAGAATCCTTTTTTAATAACGGATCAACGTAACCTGCATACTGCTCATAAACAATTACGCCTTTCCTGGCTACAAGAATACTTCCATTGAAAATTCCCTTAGGTAAGAGGTGATCAAAAAACTTCTGACATGAATTATGGTAATACAGGAATTCTTTCGGATTTAACGGTAGAGATGCGTTGGTTGCATAAGTAACAGAATCTTTTAAGACAACGTCATCGCCTTTCCGATCTTCCTCATGGCACGATAAACAACAAACTACAACGAAAATCAATCCGCACAAATATCTCACAGGGAATGTTTTAATTAAAATAATGATAGATTCTTTAATTACACCAAATTCAATACCTCTATAACGGATCCATTTGTTTTTATTGTTTCATATTTAAAGTACATATTTGCAGAAACTGTAACAAAACATCGAAAGTATCGGTAATAATGGAAAATCAAACAACAAGTTATCCCAAAGAGAAAGTTAATATTTTACTCCTGGAAAATATCAGCCAGGCGGCTGCCAGCCATTTTATGGATGCTGGCTATGCATCGGTTAAAAGAATCGGAGGCGCAGTCAGCGAAAAAGAACTTATCCATGAAATAAAGGACGTTCACTTGCTGGGTATCCGTTCCAAGACCCAAATTACGCAAAAGGTGTTGGCGGCTGCACGCAAGCTCCAGGCAATAGGTTGCTTTTGTATCGGTGTAAACCAGGTTGACCTTAAAAGTGCAAGGCAGCGGGGTGTGGGGGTGTTCAATGCGCCTTACTCAAACACCCGTTCGGTTGCGGAACTGATCATTGGCTTGTCTGTTATGCTTATCCGGCGAATTCCAGATAAGAACAAAGCTGCTCACGAGGGTGTTTGGTTGAAGGAAGCCAAAGGAAGTTACGAATTAAGGGGAAAGACCCTGGGAATAATTGGGTATGGAAATATTGGTTCACAGGTAAGCGTTCTGGCAGAATCATTGGGAATGAAAATTCTTTTTTACGATACCATCACCAAATTGCCGCTTGGTAATGCAGTGGCTTGCAAATCGTTAAAAGATCTCGTGGGCCAGGCGGATATCGTCACCATCCATGTGCCGGAAACAACCCAAACGACCAACCTGATCAACAAGACCAGCCTAAAACTCTTTAAAACAGGATCAATCCTGCTTAATTATGCCAGGGGAGAAGTAGTGGACCTGGATGCATTGCGAAAAGCCCTTTTGGATGGTACCCTTAGTGGAGCAGCCCTGGATGTTTTTCCACAAGAACCGGAAAAAAAAGGAGACAGCTTTCATACTCCGTTGCAGAACCTTCCAAATGTTATCTTAACGCCTCATATTGGTGGATCAACGGAGGAAGCGCAGGAAAACATTGGTACCGATGTAAGCAGCAAGCTGCTACAATTTCTCGAAATGGGTGTAACCATTGGTTCACATACTATACCACCTATCAGTCTTCCGCCGCTGGAAGGAACTCACCGTATTCTTCACATTCATAATAATGTACCCGGAGTATTATCTGCCATCAACACAGAACTGTCTAAAAACAGCATAAATATTCTGGCACAGTATTTAAAAACAAATGACGAGATCGGTTACGTTGTTTTAGACGTAGATAAAAAACTTTCGGCTCATGCTTTCGAGTTGTTAAAGGCAGTTAAAGAGACCATTAAAGTAAGGTTATTGTATTAATTTCCGGGTAAATAAACCATCTAATTGTTTGGATGTTGTTATATACACAACGTTGTCTTTTAACTAGGATGAAGTGAAAGTGAATAGTATGAAAAATGTTTTTTTGACAGGAGAATGGAGAGATCTTATTATGGCTAATTACAAGGTGGATCCGTCAATTCTACAAAAATACCTGCCTTATAAAACGGAACTTGATTTATTAAAGGGCGATTGTTATGTAAGCCTTGTAGGATTTATGTTTCTCCATGTTAAACTGCATGGCATCAAAATACCCTTCCATGTAAATTTCCCCGAAGTTAACTTGCGATTTTATACAAGGTATAAGGCAAACGGTGTTTGGAGAAGAGGTGTAGTATTTATACGGGAGTATGTTCCGAAACCGGCTATTGCTCTTGTGGCTAATTATCTTTACCGTGAAAAGTATGCTACAGCGCTTATGCGTTCCTCTAAACAGGTAGGCAAAGACCAGCTTCACGTTGAATACCAGTGGAGAATTAAAAACAAGTGGAATACTATGCAGGTAGATGCGTCTGTTATTCCGTTGGTAATGGCTGCCGGAAGCGGGGAGGAGTTTATAACCGAACATTATTGGGGTTATTCGCTACGTAATAAATACCGAACAAATGAGTATGGCGTAGAGCATCCCCGTTGGGCCATTTATACTGTTAACAACTATAAGATAGATTGCGACTTTGAATCGGTTTATGGCAAAGATTTCGGTTGCCTTAATAATCAGTCACCCGAGACGATCTTTCTTGCAGAAGGTTCAGAAATTCTCATTAGGGAGAAAACAGTCTTGTTGTGATTAGCTGTTGGCTATCGAGGTGTCGGCTTTGTTGTAGTGCGACTTAGGTTTTTCTTTTGGTTGGTGTTATCACCCACCAAGGCATCACCAAGTTCCCGTACTAAATAGAATATTACGTTTTACTGAATGGGTGAATGTTGACTGCCGACCCATTACGCTATCTTGTTGCATTGGCTTTAAAGTGTTTCTGCAATATTTCTTCGAGAAGCATCATGCAGTTCGGGCAGTAACTTTTTTTACAATTTCAAATAGTTGGGTATAGGTAGAAAACGCATAGCGGATAATATTCGACAGCTCAATATTCAGGTTGCTTCTTATTAT
>JBBJOD010000576.1:0-3274 GCA_037721715.1 Chitinophagaceae bacterium
CAGCTGCACCTGGCCAACGGATGCCAGCAATTGCCGTGCAGATACTACATCGTATTTCCCACTAACTTTCACAAGGCTTTTGCCGGCGGCCACGGCACCGGAGGTAACTACCACCACCTGCTTTCCTTCCTTTTTTATGGAAGCAATCTCATCTATTAAAAGACTCATCCGATCCAGGTTGGGCAAGCCATTCTCTTTGGCGAGAACATTTGAACCTATTTTGATCACCAACTTTTTATATGATAGCGGCATCGCCATGTTTTTTGAGGGTAATTGCGGAAGTTCAATGTCACTTTTTTTTGTTGCGTTTTGATATCGCATTGATGTTTCACAAAAATGCTTTCAATTAAAGTAAGGTCCTACCCAAATTTTTACTACCTATTCTAATCGCTGCAAATTACATGAATTTACCGTCCTGTTCCATTTACCGTCTGTAAAAACAATCTTGAATGTGCCGGCAACAGGTCATTGATATACCCTCACGTAATCTACCAGGAACTGCTGTGGCAATTGTTTTAAGTCAACACCTTTTTGCGCCCCCCAACTACCGCCGATGGCTAGATTCAATATCAGGTAGAATGGTTTATCAAAAGGCCAGGTGTCTTCACCAGTTGCTTCATTTCTATAGCTGAACACTTTCTGTTCGTCGATAAAGAAATCGATGGCTGTTTTACTCCATTCGATCGCATATACATGAAAATTATGATGAGGTTGGGAAATGGGTGTAGCCTTTCCTTTGTTGGTTTTTAAGACATGATTATACGCTTTGGTGTGAATGTTGGTATGAATTTTTTCAGGGTCAAAGCCGACATTCTCCATAATGTCTATTTCGCCGCAGGCAGGCCATCCAACCGTCTTATGATCTGTACCCAACATCCAGATGGCAGGCCAGCTGCCAAGGGATGACGGTATTTTTGCCTTCACTTCAATGCGGCCATACGTCCAGGAAGCTTTGCCCTCCGTTGTAATACTGGCAGATGTAACAGCAAATGTATTATTGCCAGGTTTCAATGAATCATTACGCGCCTCAATCACCAACAAGCCATTTTCTAACCTTGCATTTTCTGGCCGGGAACCTGTATAATATTGCTGTTCGCTGTTGCGGATATAACCTGTTTCATAACTCCATTTGGTTTGATCCGGAATACCTGTGGAATCAAAATCATCGGCCCATACCAGTCTCCTTTTTGGCTGACTGTCAATTTTTTCCCGGGCTGAAGCAAGAAGCGCTTCACTCACCATTTCTTTGTTGTTTTCGGCAAACGCTGGTGCAGTTTTGCCTGCCTGCTTATTGAAAGGCAGGGCGACAATAAAAAGTAACGTGAAAAAACAGGATGGCTGGGTTATCATATCATCAATTAATATTAGAAGTTATACAAATGACTTCATAAAAATATTTACATTGGAAATATTATTTGCATAAAATCGCAGTTGTTGGTAAAACACTTTTGTTTGAATACCAGTAAGTGAGCTTAGGTGACTGACGCCTAAACAGGTACTAGACCTCATGATGCACTTATACGAATAGGGCGGCAGTGTGTATTAGCCAATTATAAAATAAATCGCTGTTTCAATTTGATGGGTTGGTAAATAGTAAGTAGTTTGCCCCTATTATAAAGGCATTTCCTGTTCATTCCATTCAGTTTTATGACTTCATCAAAGTTGCCGGAATTTTGGTTGCGTGGCCCAATTGCAGGTGTTCCCCTGCTGCTACAGCCAGTTGCACATGCATTGCTCCAGTCGGGCGAAGAGATAAAAGAATTCATGGATGGCTTTCCTGAAGAGCTGCTTTGGAAAAGGCCATCCGGGATGGCTTCCGCCGGTTTCCACTTACAGCACCTGGAAGGTGTTGCAGACAGGCTGTTTACTTACGCCAGGGGACAAGCGCTAAATGAAGAACAGCTGGCTGCCCTCGCTGCTGAAAAGCAGCCGAATTCCAGCTTCAGCGTCGATCACCTGGTTCAACTTTTTATACAGCGGGCAGACAGGTGTATCGCCCAGTTGAAAGCAACGGATGAGCATACACTAACTGATTTCAGGGGAGTTGGACGAAATCAACTACCCTCTACCGTTATAGGACTGTTCTTTCATACCGCGGAACATGTACAGCGACATGTG
The DNA here is from genome assembly GCA_037721715.1 of Chitinophagaceae bacterium. Classification (GTDB taxonomy): domain Bacteria; phylum Bacteroidota; class Bacteroidia; order Chitinophagales; family Chitinophagaceae; genus JADCRZ01. The sequence continues at coordinate 2,119 of JBBJOD010000576.1, forward strand.
GGTCAGTTGCTAGTGACCGTTAAAGTATTGGAAAAAAGCCACCAGCCGGGCCTGTAATCAATTCAGTTGTTGAAGAAACATGGTGCAATATCGAGATACTCAGGTGGTGGAATTGTATTGGTAGGTATTCGCCGTTAACCCATCTGCCTTCACTCCATTAAAAATAATCCGTGGGTTGTTCAGTCCTTTTATCCTGGTGTTTTCTTCTACCAGTTTAAGATCAGCTTTCTTTGTTAGTCCCTGCCGAACTACATATAAAACAGCATCAGAATGCCTGGAGAGGATATAAGCGTCGGTTACAGCATTGACCGGGGCGGTTTCTATCACCATGAAATCAAATTTCTTTTCCAGGAGGCCAAAACATTCCTCAAGCTTCGCATTCAGGATCAGTTCTGACGGATTTTCAGGAATAGAGCCGGCGGTAACAAGAAACAAATTATGGACAGACGTTTTTTGGATTATTTTTTCCACATTAATTTTACCGCTAAGGTATTCTGACATGCCAGGATACTGTTTTTTATTAAATAACTCGTTCAATCTCGGTCTTCGCAAATCAAGTTCTACCAATACAACACTTTTGTCAGTGAGTGCAAGGCTCACAGCGATATTTGAAGCTATAAACGTTTTTCCTTCTCCCTGTTTGGAAGAAGTTATCAGCAGTTTTTTCTTGGCACCCTGGTATAATAAGGATGTTCTTATCTGCCTGAACTGTTCTGCAACAAAAGACTGCTCACCATCTCCTATCACTAGTGGTTTTTTTGAAACGGCATGAGCTATATTGCCGATAATGGGGAAAGAACTGATTGCTTCAATATCTTCCCTGGAGCGAATGCCCGGGTTTACCTGATCTTTAAATGCTATTAAACCAAAGGCAAGTGCAAGGCCTACTATTACCGCCAGGGTGTATACCAACCGTTTGTGTGGGCTTATAGGAGTTGTACCGGATTCGGCCCGGTCTACCAGCCTGCTATCTTCAATCGCGAATGCAAAAGACAATGCAGCTTCTTCTCGTTTCTGCAACAAATAATTATAAATATTATTTTTTGTAGCCTGTTGACGAGTCGCCTTCATCAGTTCGCGTTCTCTTTCGGGTATCGTTTTGAGCTCGGCTGTATATTTTGCCCCCGTTCCCCATAAACTGAGCTTTTCGGCATCG
>JBBJOD010000086.1:0-12307 GCA_037721715.1 Chitinophagaceae bacterium
TTAAGCCGGTTACCGATTACGACCAGTTTGTTGGTAAAACAATGGAATTTAAAGTGTTTAAGAACAATGAAGCTATCAAAAATGCAGTTGTATCTCACAAGGCATTGATTGAAAGCGACATCGAAGCGCAGCGTGCTGAAATCATGAGTAAATTAGAAAAGGGCCAGGTCCTGGAAGGAACAATCAAGAACATAACTGACTTTGGAGCATTTATGGACCTTGGCGGACTAGACGGCCTGTTATACATCACCGATATTAGCTGGGGACGTATCAACCATCCGACTGAAATATTGAAATTGGATCAAAAACTGAACGTTGTTGTATTGGATTTTGACGATGATAAAAAACGTATCAGCCTTGGGTTAAAGCAGTTAACACCTCATCCATGGGATGTTTTGCCGGAAACCGTTAAAGAAGGAGAGATTGTTAAAGGTAAGGTTGTTAACATTGAAGATTATGGTGCTTTTCTCGAAATTATGCCTGGCGTAGAAGGACTGGTGCATGTAAGTGAAATTACATGGGCCAATACGCCCATAAATGCCAAGGAGTTTTTCAAGTTGAGCGACGAGTACAAAGCCAAGGTCGTAACACTTGACAAGGATTCGCGTAAGATGAGCCTTTCAATCAAGCAGCTTACACCCGATCCATGGAATGAAATTGAAAACAAATACCCATTAGACAGTCGCCACAAGGGATTAGTGAAAAATATAACGCCATATGGTGTGTTTGTAGAACTCGAGCCCGGCATTGGCGGCATGATCCATATCAGCGATTTAAGCTGGTTGAAACGTTTCAATCACCCGTCTGAATACACCCGGGTCAGTGAACACATTGATATCATCATCCTTGGCATTGACAAGGATAATAGAAAGTTACAGCTTGGACACAAGCAACTGGAAGAAGATCCCTGGAATGCACTGGAAGATACATTTGGTGTAGGAACTATACATGAAGGAACCGTTATCAAGAAAGATGATAAAGGTGCAGTGGTGCAATTATCGTATGGTTTAGAAGGCTTCGCACCTAACCGCCATCTTAACAAAGAGGATGGAACACAGGTGAGTGCAGATCAGACGGCCGAATTTATGGTCATTGAATTTGACCGTAATGAAAAGCGTATTGTGTTGTCTCATACCCGTATATGGGAACAGGCTAAAATGGAAGAGAAAGAAGCCGCTCGTAAAGAAGCACGCGTAGAAGCAGATAGAACCAAGAAGGTTGTTAAAACCATCCAGAGCAAGGTTGAAAAAACCACCTTGGGAGATCTCGGTGCACTGGCTCAGATTAAAGAGAAATTACAGCAGGGTGAAAAAGACAGTGAAGATGCAGGAAAGGAAGGGTAAATTTTAGCTTATACAAAACAAAAGAGGCTGTCTCAATTATTTTTGAGACAGCCTCTTTTTAATTTCATGGATGTAAGAAATCCAAAATCATTGTCACCCCTATAAATAAAGTCTACCGGGATCTTGGGCTGGAAAATATGCTACCCACCGAAACCAATACCAGCAAGTGCTGCCAGGTAAAAATAACCTGTAACCTTTTACTGAAACAGGATATTCCGGATAAAAGAAAAACAGCTGTTACCTTTCCCAATTCCTCAATATATCGGTACCCCTTCTTCCTATTACTGAAAAAATCTCCATTTACAATGAAAGATCGGCTGTTACCGTTGATCGTAAAGTGGTTAGGGTCTCTCATGATTGAATTTACTGCACTTCCCTGCCATGGCAGTTTTTATACTTTTTACCGCTTCCACATGGACAAGGGTCATTACGCCCTATCTTGGGGCCTACTTTAACAGGCTCCCGTTTCACTGCAGTACCTCCGGCAGACGGATCAAAATAATCTTTTTCGTTGGCTGCAAAATCATCACCCGCTGAATCTATTTGTTCCTTGTTTATCCTCATCCTGCTCATGTCGGTCTTCTCTTCCCTGCCTTCACGAATAGGTGCATTGGTTTCTTCTATAGGTATTGAACTATGACATAGAAACGAAACAATATCCCTGTTTACCTCGCTGTCCATTTGACGAAAAAGACTGAAAGCCTCTACCTTGTAGATCACCAACGGGTCTTTTTGTTCCAGGTAAGCTGTTTGAACACTCTGTTTCAGGTCGTCCATGCCTCTCAGGTGCTCTTTCCAGGTATCATCGATCATGGCCAGTGTGATGGTTCTTTCGAGTGCATTTACAATCGCGCTACCGCCACTGTCTATTGTTTTTTGCATGTTTGCCAAAACCTGTATTGCCTTTCGTCCATCTGTAAATGGCACCACCACATTTTCTATATGGTTACCCTGTGACTGTTTAATATTTTTAAAAACCGGTACTGCCTGTTGCCGTAAGTCTTCCATTTTATGATGGTAGTTGGCGATTGACTCCTGGTATAACCGCTCCGTTAAGTCATTCACATTTCCCTTTGTAAAGTCTTGGGCAGGGATGGTAGTATCAAGGCCGAAATTAACAATGACCGAAAGTTTGAAACCTTCGAAATCTTCCTGCTCTCTAAACGAATTAACCAGGCCTTCGCAAACTACGTAAAAGGCGTTATCGAGATCAAGAGCCAGGCGCTCTCCGAACAAGGCATGGTTTCTTTTTTCATAGACAACCTTACGCTGTTTGTTCATAACGTCATCATACTCCAGCAATCGCTTGCGTATACCAAAGTTGTTTTCCTCCACTTTTTTCTGTGCCCGCTCAATAGATTTGGTAATCATGCTATGTTGGATCACCTCACCTTCTTTGTAACCCATTTTATCCATCAGTGAGGCAATACGGTCGCTTCCAAACATTCGCATCAGGTCGTCTTCCAACGACGCATAAAACTGGGTAGTACCAGGATCACCCTGGCGACCCGCACGTCCCCTTAACTGCCTGTCTACTCTCCGGCTTTCATGTCGCTCCGTACCAATAATGGCCAGACCACCTGCCTCTTTCACTCCGGCACCTAATTTAATATCGGTACCACGGCCAGCCATGTTGGTAGCAATGGTAATGGCTCCCGTTAAACCAGCTTCAGCCACCACCTGGGCCTCCCGGGCGTGTTGCTTTGCGTTCAAAACATTATGTGGGATCTTTTTACCCGCCAGCATCTTGCTTAACAATTCGCTAACCTCTACCGATGTGGTACCCACAAGCACGGGCCTTCCCGCATTGCGCAAATTCTCTATCTCTTCAATAACTGATTTGTATTTTTCTCTTTTGGTTTTATATACAAGGTCCTGGTGGTCTTTTCGTATGGCCGGTACATTAGTAGGAATTTTTACCACATCCAGCTTATAAATATCCCATAATTCTGCGGCTTCCGTTTCGGCCGTACCGGTCATGCCTGCCAGTTTATGGTACATCCTGAAGTAATTCTGCAGGGTAACGGTGGCATAAGTTTGAGTTGCCGCTTCTATTTTTACATTTTCTTTTGCCTCTATTGCCTGGTGCAGTCCATCTGAGTAGCGACGGCCGTCGAGTATACGGCCTGTTTGCTCGTCAACAATTTTAACCTGGCCATCTATAACAACATATTCAATATCAATGTCAAAAAGCGTATAGGCTTTTAATAGTTGCTGAACGGTATGAATGCGGTCTGCTTTAACAGAGTATTCGTTGAGTATCGCTTCTTTCTTATGCAGCTTTTCATCGTCTTGGACCGAGGTTGATTTATCCAGTTCTCCGAGTTTAACCGCAATATCTGGTAAAACAAAAAACTCAGGGTCTTCACCGGATTTTGTAATCATTTGTAACCCCTTATCAGTAAGGTCAACCTGGTTGTTTTTTTCGTCAATATGGAAATAAAGCTCGGCATCTACCTTGGGCATTTCCTTTTGCTGGTCTGCCAGGTAATGATTTTCAGTTTTCTGCAGTTTAACTTTTACTCCCGGTTCGCTTAGGAATTTGATGAGGGCACTGCTTTTCGGTAATCCTCTCCACGCCCTCATAAGGGCTAGCCCACCATCTTTAGGATCATCGTTGCCTTCAGCAATCTTCTTTTTAGCCTCGGTGAGAAATTTGTTCACCACCTGGCGTTGCGCTTCAAAAAGCTGCAATACCCGAGGTTTCAGTGTATGATACTGCTGGTCGTCGCCACGTGGTACAGGTCCTGAGATAATCAATGGTGTACGCGCATCATCAATCAGAACGCTGTCAACTTCATCTACCATGGCAAAATGATGTTTTCGTTGTACCATCTCATCCGGGCTATGAACCATATTGTCTCTCAGGTAGTCGAAACCAAACTCATTTTTAGTACCATAGGTGAGGTCTGAATGATAGGCATTTCTTCTTTCTTCGCTATTCGGCTGGTGTTTATCTATACAATCCACTGTTAGTCCCAGCCATTCAAAAATTGGCCCGTTCCATTCACTGTCGCGTCGGGCGAGGTAGTCATTTACTGTTACGATATGCACGCCTTCTTCAGCCAGTGCGTTTAAATATGCCGGCAGCGTAGATACAAGTGTTTTACCTTCTCCTGGGGCCATTTCTGCAATCTTACCAGAATGTAGTACAGACCCGCCTATCAGCTGTACGTCATAATGTGTCATGTTCCATGTAACTTCTCCACCGCCTGCTGTCCAGATATTTTTGTAAATTGATTTGCCGCTATCAATTTGTATGTGCTGTTTTTTTGTACTTAGCAGTATGTCGAGTTCTGTAGCTGAAGAAACCAATTCGTTATTTGTGGAGAAACGATGCGCGGTTTCTTTCACTACGGCAAAAGCTTCTGGAAGCAGGGTTTCGAGAACCACTTCTATCTGCTCGTCTTTATCGCTTTTCAGTTTATCTATCAACTGGTAAGCTGCATCTCTTCCCGTCATATCTGAAACTGGCAAAGCTTCTGCCTCTTCCTGCTGTTGACTGATCGCACCATTGATGGTCTCTAAATGCTTCGCGATGCGTTGTTTAAATTCTGGCGTTTTTGCCCTTAGCTCATCGTTGGATAATGCCTGGTAGGAAATATAAAATCCATTGATCTTATCTACAACCGGTTGAATGGTCTTTACATCCTTCTCTGATTTGTTTCCCCCAAATATTTTAGAAATAAAACCTAACATAATTGTTATATAATTTAATGCATAAAAGTCGAACTAATTCCATGTCAACAATAATGCTATAGTTGAATACTTAGTCAAATTGACAGTGTGGATAAAGGTAATAAATATACGGGAGGTAAATGTAGGTCAGGCTACCTGGAAAACCTAGTTATCCTATCTTTTATGGGGCGTTTATAAGCTGTAGGAAGACAGATCTACTAACGAACTAAGTAGGAATTTTTTTTGAAGTCATTTTTCGAAAGATGTTCATTTAAGATAAGATGATAAGTTTTGCATAACCGTCGAAAAAGACCGGTGCTTTAAAACCGTCTCAACTTCTGATGATTTTTACCTCTATTGCGTTACCTTTGCACGTTGTCAGACACTGGTTGCTCGCCGCCTTATTTGATGATACGAATAAACATGCAAGCAGGAAATGTGGGCGAATACCGTTCAGGAAAATATCTTTACACACAGCCAATCGAATTCATCTATTATTCATTGATTAATTATACAGTTATATGTCAGGTGCTTTAAAGGAAGTTCGTAATCGTATCAAATCGGTACAAAGTACGCAGCAGATCACCAAAGCCATGAAAATGGTCAGTGCTGCTAAGCTTCGAAGGGCACAGGATGCGATAACCCAGATGAGGCCATACGCCAGGAAGCTTCAGGAAATGCTGAGTAATATTGTAAGCAATACTGAAGGTGAAGTGGGCGGCTCGCTTGCTGGCGAACGGCCGGTAAACAAGGTGCTTTTTATTGTAATAACAAGCGACAGGGGGCTGGCCGGGGCTTACAATGCAAATATAATTAAGTTAGCCAGGCAAAACATACAACAAAATTATACCTCGCAAATGGCAAAAGGTGATGTGCATGTTTGGAATATTGGCAAAAAAGGTTATGAACAATTCCTGAAAGGAAATTATAATGCTAACGCCAGCCATAAGGATATCTTTTTGAACCTGACGTTTGAAACGGTACAGGCCTGTGCCCGCGATGCCATCCAGGCTTTTCAAAACAAGGAATTCGATGTTGTTGAATTGGTATATAGCGAGTTCAAAAATGCAGCCACCCAACAATTTGCCGTTGAACGTTTTTTGCCTATTCCAAAAATCGCTCCGGTAACAGGTCTTAAAAAAAGCGATTTTATCTTCGAACCCGCTAAAGAGGAACTGATTGCTGAACTCATGCCTAAAATACTTAATACCCAGTTATTCAAAGCAGTGCTCGATGCCAATGCCTCCGAACATGGGGCACGAATGACCGCGATGGATAAGGCAAGTGAGAACGCCAATGAATTACTCAAATCTTTAAAAATATCTTACAACAGGGCCAGGCAGGCCGCCATTACTACGGAGCTTACTGAGATAGTAAGTGGTGCAGCAGCGCTTCAAGGTTAGAACTTGTAAGTGCGTACGGAATGATAGCTTAATAACGGCTTTCTGTCGTAACAAAGGGCTATCTCAAAAATAAGTACATGGACATTTCCAACATTATACCTCATATAGAAGCGTTGATATTTGCGAGCGAAAAGCCATTGACAGCCCTGGAGCTCACGGAACTCATCAATAACGCTTTCGGTTTTATGGAAGATAAAATTACACTTGACCAGGTGGAATCTGCCATTGAAGGAATTATAGAAAAATACAATTCAGAATTTTATCCGTTCGAAATGAAGGAAAGCGGGGGTGGTTGGCAGTTTCTCACTAAAAAGGATTTTCATAAAACCGTAGCGCAACTAAATGGCGAAAAATTTCTTAAACGCCTTTCTGCTGCGTCGCTTGAAACACTCGCTATTATTGCCTATAAGCAACCAATTACCAAGGGTGAAGTGGAATCCATACGCGGTGTTAACAGCGATTACAGCATCCAGAAATTATTAGAGAAGGAATTGATCATCATCACCGGTAGAAACGAAACGCTACCCGGCAAGCCGCTGGTTTACGCCACGTCAAGAAGTTTCATGGATTATTTCGGCATCAATTCAGCGGAAGAACTTCCCAGTATTAAAGAAATTTTGGGTGATAGGTCAGTAGAGGCAACTGTGGTAAACAGGCATGACCAGGAACTGTCGGAACCCTCAGAAGAAGCGGCGAACATACAGGAGGATGATGACGATGTACTGTTGGTTATTCGTGGAAATGGGGAACTGATAGAAACACCGCACCTGGTTGTGAATGAAGATACCACTGCCATCAACCCGGACGTATTGAACAGCGACGATGAAGATATAGTAATTGACGGCGGGGCAAATCGTTTGATGGATGAAAAATTGGAGGAAGAAACCCGGGAAAATGATGACTTGAATAAAAACGAGAAGGAAGCAGAAAATCAACCGGGCTAAGCTTCTGCGATTATTAATATCAGTTTATCAAATAGACCCTGGCACTGTTTAAACACTGTCAGGGTTTTCTGTATATTCGTAAATTATGTCACAGATTTTATCAACAGAATATCTCACAAAGCTGGCAGCGGAATTTGGAACACCTCTTTATGTTTATCATGCAGACCGGATAAAAGAGCAGTATAATAAATTGCAAGCTGCTTTCAAGGATTGTAATGCGCGATTTTTCTACGCCTGCAAAGCTCTCAGCAATATCAACATATTAAAATATATTGAAAGCATCGGGGCTTCCCTGGATTGCGTTAGCATTAATGAGATAAAACTTGGCCTCAAGGCCGGCTTCCCGCCTGACCGGATATTGTTCACCCCTAATTGCGTAGATTTCGACGAAATAGAAGAAGGTAAAAATGAAGGTGTTCACATCAATATCGATAGCATTTCGATGCTGGAAAAATTTGGCACCCGCTTCGGCAATTCTTACCCGATCTGCATCCGCTTTAACCCGCATATCATGGGCGGAGGGAACTATAAAATCTCTACCGGTCACATTGATAGTAAATTCGGAATATCAATCCACCAGTTACGTCATATTGAACGCATTGTAAAATCTACCGATATTTGGGTTCGTGGCATTCATATGCATACGGGAAGTGATATAAAAGATGTGAACGTTTTCATCCAGGGACTGGAAGTGATGGTTGACCTGGCTAAGCATTTTCCTCAACTTGAGTTTGTTGACCTTGGCAGTGGATTTAAAGTTCCTTACCAGGCCAACGATGTACCGACTGATATAGCACTTCTTGGTCAGAAAGTTACCGAAGTCTTTAAACAATATGAGAAGGAAAATAAAAAACAAATAGAGGTATGGTTTGAGCCCGGTAAATACCTGGTGAGCGAGGGCGGTTATTTTATAGTAAAGGCAAATGTGATTAAACAAACAACGGCCACGGTGTTTGCAGGTGTAAACAGCGGGTTCAATCATCTGATAAGACCCATGTTTTACGATTCGTATCACCGCATAGAAAATATAACCAACCACAGAGGCGCCGAAAGAATATATTTACCCGAAGTAAGGGAAGGCGATTACCTGGTATTTTACAATGCCGGCGCTTATTGTTTTGAAATGTCATCGAACTTCAACTCACGGTTAAAGCCAGCCGAAGTTCTTGTTATGGATGGAAAAGCGTTACTGATCCGCAAACGCGAAGATTTCGAAGACCTTCTGAGGAACCAGCTGGAGGTACTATAGAAATTTTACCCTTCCTGCATATGGCAACAACCCCCGGACATCTGGCCTTTGGCGCAATTCGATAACCTGTTATTTTTTCTTAATAGTTTTACGCCGTTATTTTGTTACGTTATAATGGCTTTTGAAATGATAAGTATTAAACGGACTTTTCAGCGCCTGAAATTGTATACACAGAATCTTATGCTACAGGTAGCTACTTACCCTTAACATTGAAAAATACCGGTTATATTCTTCATCTGGATGTATGTGTGTCAACTCATTTAACGTTTAATAGACCTAGGTTTACTATTCGTTAATCAAATCATCAACAAATTAAACTTTATGCCTAAAATGATTTCTTCTGAAAAGGAGATAATGGTAAGTAGTGATAAAACAGCCAGGCCATTATCACGCCGTAATTTTCTTACTTATGCTGGTGCGGTAACCGGATTGTCAGTAGTGCTTTCTGCCTGTGACAAGGATGATGATAATAAAGGTGTCAATCTTGGTAGCGGTGATACCGGTATCCTTAACTATGCATATGCGCTGGAGCAGTTGGAAGCGGCATTTTATGTAAAAGTTATCGCGTCGCCATTTACCGGCATTACAGCCGATGAAACAGCCCGTCTGACAGAGATACGTGACCATGAAGTTGCACACCGCGAGTTCTTCAAAAATGCACTGGGAGCAAGCGCAATTGGCGCATTGGAAGTGAATTTTTCTACCATCAACTTTACTTCCAGGGACAGTGTACTGGCCACAGCGAAAGCATTTGAAGATCTCGGCGTATCTGCGTATAATGGTGCAGGCGCTTTGATAACAAGTGCTGACTATCTTGTATTGGCAGGAAAAATTGTTTCGGTAGAAGCAAGACATGCGGCCTATATCCGCGACCTTATCAGCAACGGATCTTTTGCAGACAATACCGTCCTTGATGTGAACGCCCTCGAGAAGAGCCGAACACCCAAAGAAGTATTGGCCATAGCCGGTGCCTATATTGTCACCAAGATCAACGCAAGTAATTTACCCACCTCTTAACCTTTACTACCATGAATTTTAATAATATTTTCGGTGAAATCGAAAAAGTAGATCCGGAAGTTTATTCTCGGTTCGATACACGTCGCAAGGCGCTTAGAAATTTTGCGGGAATCGGTCGCAAGATCGCTATCGCAGCGATACCAATGGCTATTGGATCCATGTTTAAGAAAGCGTACGCTGGTTCAAAGAGTACCAATGAAGCGGTAGTCGACATTTTAAATTACGCGCTAACACTTGAGTATCTTGAAGCAGAATTTTATACCAAAGGATTACAATCTCCTTTATTGATACCTGCCGGGGCCGCAAATCGTGACATCACAACCATTTCTAACCATGAAACGGCACATGTTAAATTTTTAAAAGATACCATTACAACCGCATTTGGTGCTGCTAAAGTAGCCGCTAAACCGAATATTGATCTAACTGCCAAAGGTACTTTTGCTGATGTACTAACAAATTATTCAACTTATCTGGCGGTAGCGCAAACTTTTGAGGATACAGGCGTGCGTGCATACAAAGGAAGAGCTGCTGAACTTGTTAAAGGCGGTGCCTACCTGACTGCTGCACTCAATATTCATTCGGTTGAAGCACGGCATGCTTCACATGTCAGGCAGATGCGTAAGGCGATGGGTGCGCTGGTTAAGCCATGGATCACAGGCAAAGTAACGGGCATCGGCACTACCGCCGTCAATGCAAGTTATGCCGGTGAAGACCTTACTACCCAGGCTACTATTCAAATAGTAAATATCAACGGTATGGGAATATCAGTAGATGCTGCAACAGAAGCTTTTGATGAAGGTTTAACTAAAGACGCAGTGTTGGCTATTGTTGGCCCATTCTTTATTTAATATCAACGAATAAACTTTTTAAACCTGTTAGGTCTCAAGGCCTGACAGGTTTTTTATTTTAACAAGACGGCGCTACTTATGTAAATTTCCGTTATCCGGTGCCTTAAACATCCAGGTAATTAAGGTTGGTCTGCGGATTGAGCCTTAACAATGTTTCATACATCAATTGTATGGTGTTTTCAATATCGCTTTTATGTATCATTTCTACCGTTGTGTGCATATAACGAAGCGGAATAGATATAAGTACTGAAGGGCAACCCTCATGTGCATACGCAAAAGCATCAGTATCTGTTCCCGTACTTCTGCTAACAGTCCGCATTTGTATGGGTATATTATTTTTCAATGCAGTATCCGAGACGATATCGAGCAGCTTATTATGAACAGCAGGACCATAAGCCAGGCTCGGTCCTTTGCCACAGGAAACATCTCCTTCAATGATTTTGCTGATCATCGGAGTAGAAGTGTCATGTGTAACATCAGTGACGATGGCAATATCAGGTTTGATTCTTCGGGCAATCATTTCAGCACCTCTTAATCCCACTTCCTCCTGAACCGCGTTAACAATATATAAGCTGTAGGGCAACTTTTTTTTGTTGAGTTTCAATAAACGGGCTACTTCTGCAATCATAAAACCACCAATCCGGTTATCAAGTGCACGACCGATGTAATAGTCGTTTGCAAGCTCGTCAAATCCATCCTGGTAAGTGACCACTGAGCCGATGTGTACACCCAGGTCTTCCGTTTCCTTTTTGTTTCTGCCCCCGCAATCAAGAAATAAGTTGTCTACTTTAGGTTGTTGTTCTTTGGTATCCGTATTGCCGAGCCTGGTATGAATGGCAGGCCAGCCGAAGACCGCTTTTACAGGTCCTTTCTTACCGTGGATGATCACACGTTGACTGGGCGCAACCTGGTGATCTACACCGCCATTCCTTTTCAAATACAACAATCCCTCTGGCGTAATATAGTTTACAAACCAGCTGATCTCATCTGCATGCGCTTCAATGACTACTTTGAAGGGCTGATTGGGGTTGATAACGCCCACCACAGTGCCGTAAGGATCAGAAAAATCACTGTCAATACTCGGTTTAATATAATCGAGCCATAATCTCTGGCCGCTGCTTTCAAAACCTACCGGTGATGCATTATTGATATAGTTTGTAAGAAATTGCTTTGATTCTTTTGTTATGACAGAGATTGATTTAGATTTCACCTGTTTTGCCATGAGAGGATTTTAATTTCAAAAATAACTAAATTGAAACGAATCAGGTGAAAATTGGATCGCAGATCAGTATTCCGCGTGTATCAGAGGTTAACTATTTGATATGTTCATGTACGATAATTCTATGCAATGCATCATAACTATTCAACCTGTAACAAGGATTGCAATGACGGCAATGCTTCGTCGGCTTTATAGTTCCATTTTAAACCATCCAGGCGTTTTTGAATTTTAAACCAATACTGTAATTCCATGTCGAATTTTGCCATGGGAACACCCAAACGAAAGGGGGTATATTCATGTAGCCAGGCCTTCCGGAACATGTCTTTGTTTTCAACAATTGCATCGAACATGTCAACGATTTTGGAATGGTAATAGGCGGTAACTTCACCCATTAGCATCCTGAACTCTTTTGGATCGCGTTTTTGGCTGTACTTTTTAAGCATGTCTGAAATATCTCCCGCATATAAATATTTCTGGGCGATAAAATCGAGTTGTTTGGCTCCTGTAAGCATGGCATATAGGGAAACAGTATCCAGGCCTTTTTTCAAGGCTTCCCTAAGGCTGACTTGAGCTTCTTCAGCAGCAAGCCTGCCCCTGTGTAATTGT
>JBBJOD010000577.1:0-3268 GCA_037721715.1 Chitinophagaceae bacterium
TATTGTCTTATAATTATAAAACCATCAATTACTATGTGAATTTAACGGATAGTTCAATATTTTTCACACAGGATTATGATTGTGAAGAAAAGGACCCTGAATCCAAGAAGTTGGATGAAAAGAATGATAAAAAAGACATCTCTGAAATATCACCATCTGGCAAATCTTCTCATTTTGCAATTTCTCATCAGTTAAGCTTTCGTCAAATATCCAGAACATCTTACCCCAGCACTGATTACAGCCTGGGTGTTTACTCTCCTCCCGAACACCTGTACATTTAATTCTTACATGGGTATTTAAGGAATGTCTTTCAGAAGATATTTTGTGAATGTTTTTGTATTATATCCGCCGCTTAACTGCCTAAGAACGACATTTTACCTAATTAATAATAATATAATGTATGCAAGATTCACAAGGGTTCAGTTTTAAATATTGGAAAAATGATTTGCCTTCCGGGCTGGTTGTTTTCCTGGTTGCTCTTCCACTTTGCCTGGGTATATCGCTGGCATCCGGGGCACCATTTTTCAGTGGATTGATTTCAGGTATTATAGGTGGTATCGTTATTGGCTCCTTAAGCGGTTCGAAGTTAAGTGTCAGCGGTCCTGCCGCGGGCCTCGCAGCCCTGGTATTGGCAGCAATAACAAACATTGGCGCCTTCGATCTGTTTCTGTGCGCTGTATTAATAGCGGGTATCTTGCAAATATTAATAAGTGTTGCCAAACTAGGGGGTATCGCCAATTATTTTCCTTCCAGCGTGATAAAAGGATTGTTAACGAGTATTGGCATTCTAATCATTGCCAAGCAAATACCACATGCGGTTGGCTATGATGTAAATGAAAAAGGGCTTTTATCAGAACTTGGTACCGAAGACTGGCATGAATTGTTTCGACCCCTGCAGCATATCAATTTCGGGGCGCTTATCATTTGCATTATTTCCATTGTTATTATACTTGTTTGGGAAAGGCCTTTCATAAAAAACAAGGTGAAATTTATTCCGGGAGCGCTGGTTGCAGTATTAGCGGCCATTATAATGAATCTTATATTCCAGGCAACGGGTAGCGCACTGGCAGTGGATGGTAACCACCTGGTTCAGATAAAAGCTGCCAAAAATGCCGCAGACTTTTTTAGTTTTTTTACACTGCCCGATTTCAATGGTTTCATGAACACCGAGGTGATAGTAACCGGTATCATGATTGCCATAATTGCTTCGCTGGAAACCTTGCTGAGTATCGAGGCAGTCGATAACCTGGATCCGGAAAGAAATGTAACCAATACAAACAGGGAATTGATGGCACAGGGTATCGGAAACGCCGTTTCAGGCCTTATTGGCGGATTGCCCATTACAAGCGTTATTGTAAGAAGCAGCGCGAACGTGCACGCCGGTGCAAAATCAACGTTATCAACTATTTTTCATGGTTTCCTGCTCCTTGTGTGTGTTATATTCATTCCGAGACTCCTCAACTTTATTCCGTTGGCTGCCCTGGCTGCCATATTGCTGTTAACAGGCTACAAACTATGTAAGCTGTCTGTCTTTTCGCAAATGGTAAAAAATGGCAAATACCAGTATATTCCTTTTTTTGTTACGGTTGTAGTAATTCTTTGTATTGACTTATTCGGCCTGTATACGCCGCTAAAAGGTGAAGGCTTATTGATAGGAGTGATAGCAGGATTGATAACTGCATTTGGTTCCATACTGCATGGCAACCTCAAAAACTCTTACTTTTTCCACAAAGATCGTCACCACGAAGGTGATACCATTAATATACGTTTGTCGCAGGAAGTATCCTTTTTGAACAAAGCCGCCATACGTTCAACCCTTGACCACATTCCTCAGAATGCAACAGTTATCATCGACGCTTCTGATTCGGATTACATTGATTTTGATGTGCTCGAACTGATCAAAGAATTCAGGGACATCAAAGCACCTTTGAAAAACATCAAATGCAAATTGGAAGGGTTCCAGGAGAAATACCAGATAGAAAATCATTTACATGTACAGTCGATGCACTAATGTGTAATGAACTTTCCTAGTGAGCGTCAAATGTTTGATGGAGCGCATACCTGGCAGTGAATTAAAAAGTAAAAAAATATTGATTAAGTAATGACATAACATCTTTTGGATCGTGTTTGTGTTAATTAATTAATTTCAATCACTCGGAGGTGTAGTTGGAACTAAATACACCGGATGTAGGGATGCTACTGATTTCCTCGCATCCAGGGGCACAGGTACCTGTGATGAATTGGAAGAAATTCCTGGGAGTATGCATTGGATAATGGATCCGGCCGGAACTGTCTTTATTCTTAGTAAAAAAGACGAATGCGATTGAGCAGGCAAAAAATCCATATTTTGTATCATGCAAACAAACCGAAATATACAGGTATTCTTACTACTGCTATTACTCATTACTGTATCCAGGCTACATGCTCAAAAAATAGACGAGGTCTATAATAGTCGTATCAAAGAATTTACAACGGCCACAAAGTTTCTCCCTGCTTCTGTTTTGGACCATGCAGATGACGCGCATATTCCTTCGCCGCTAAAATTTTTCGGTACCATCATTGGTACCCCCGGGCTTTCCTGATTCAACCAGCGACATGACTGGTGGACCTGGGTTTGGAGAGATGAAGCAATTAAAGCAGTTTGCGGAGGAGGGCGGGGTAATCATAAGCCTTGACAATACTTCGCAGATAATAGCCAATGCAGGCATTGCAAGAGTTACTGCCCTATGATGGAGCCGGTCTTTTCACCCGGGTTCGGTGGTGCATGTCAAAGTTCGAAAAAATGATCACCCCGTTGTCTATGGGTTTCCCGCAGTCTTTCACATATTTCGAGGTAATGTACCAATTCTCCAGGTTAGGAAATCGAACCGGGACATGATGCTGCTTCAATACGGAACAACATTGCTGAAAGATGAAGAAAAATATAACGGCCCTGTAATGGGAATGCCAGTAAGTAAAACTGTGATAGCAGACATTAAGGAAGCACCCAAAAAAGAGGTGCCTTATGTTCTTTCAGGGATGGTAAGAAACGAACAAACCATCATCGGACATGGAGCCATCTTCAACGTACCGGTTGGTTCAGGAAGAGTGATAGCTTTTACGTTCGATCCCCTTCACCGGTTCCTGAACCTTCATGACGCGCCGCTGGTCTGGAATGTTTTAATAAACTG
The DNA here is from genome assembly GCA_037721715.1 of Chitinophagaceae bacterium. Taxonomy (GTDB): domain Bacteria; phylum Bacteroidota; class Bacteroidia; order Chitinophagales; family Chitinophagaceae; genus JADCRZ01. The sequence goes on from JBBJOD010000577.1 coordinate 3,171, forward strand.
GGATTACCTAAAAAGTATGTAGCATGGCAAATTATTTTATAGTTACAGGTTGCGTCCACGCTGTTTCCATATCACCGGTTTGAAAAGGATTTTCCTTT
>JBBJOD010000578.1:0-3260 GCA_037721715.1 Chitinophagaceae bacterium
GATGCGGAAATAGGCGATGGAAATTTAGGCAGCGGCAAATGGTTACGCTTTAAAGAAGCAGGCACTTATCATTTATATTTCAAAGAACCTGTAACGGTACGGCAGGTTATATTGAATTCATTTGTAGGAATGGAAGCGTATGTCTTTCACCCTGCAAAAGTTGAAGTTTGGGGCGGAATGGACAACACAAAAATGAAGCTATTGAAGACGTTGCAAAAAACTCCTCCTGAAAAAGATGATGAACAGGGTATGGTACAACCGAAGATTGATTTTGCAGCTACAAAGTTGAAATATATTAAGCTGGTAATCCATCCCGTTACCACTATCCCGGCCTGGCATCCGAAGCTCTATCCTCCAAAGGCCCATATAAGCGAAGTGTTCTTGTATTAACAGGGCAATCATAAGAAATAATGATAACGGTTTCGGGAAGTTAAGGGAGCAACGGAAATAGTGTGGTAGAACGGGCAGTGTCAGTGGAAAAGGTTCTTTCTTCTCTACGGGATAAGAAACTTCCGTACAAAAAAGTTTGCCTTGCGCTTGAAGTGAGCCGCCATACAATTAAAGCAAAAACTAAATAGTTTATTATCTAAACAAGATGCAACAATGATTAGATTTCGATATGGGTTTCTTATTGGTTTAATAATATTATGTTCAGCAGCCTGCAGTAAAAAATCCGGTAAAAAAAGACCACGGGACGTATGGGCTTTCAGATCGGTGTTAGACAAAAAACCACGGATGCTTACCCTGGCTCTTGATACTGCTTGTTATGCAGCCTATGATCTTGCTCATTGCACTCTTTATAAAGTATGGAAAGGCGGAGTGATAATGGAAGGCGCTGCATATACCAACAAAAAAAATGTACAACCCACTACATGGGGAACATCTTACTTTCAGGATAGCCTTCAGGAATATAAGTGGATTGCCGAACGGAACGAAAAAAAAGAGCCGGCTTTGATTATAAGTCAGGGATACTTTTTTAAGGATAACCAGATCTATTTGAAATATGCACTAATAGTTTCTTCAGGAGATACGATCCAGGTAGAAGAGCGGCCGGAGTTTGTACGAAGCGAAACAGGAAACCCGGGACTGGAAAGACTATTTAAAATAGCTGGTTCTCCGGATGGTATCAAAGTTTTCTTACAGTTGGGTGATACCACTTTGCTGTTGAATCCAAAAAAAGAAACTTCTTTGGTTACGTGGTTTAATCCTCTTCCTTCACAAATTTCTCCGGTGGCTCAGGTTCAGTTTGATTCCCGCGGCCGGTATTGGATGGAAAAAAGCGACTGCCTTACCTGTCATGAGATTGATAAGAATACCGTCGGACCTTCATTCCGGCAAATTGCGCTGCGATATGAAAATGAAGAAAGCCGGGGAGAACGTTTAGTCAGGAAAGTACAGGAGGGCGGATCAGGAGTTTGGGGATCTGCCGCCATGACTCCTCATCCTAAGCTATCTAAGAAGGAAATAACAGTAATGTTAGATTATATTTTTTCTTTAAAACCCAGAGACAAGAAAGAAAAAAAAGCAGTGGCTAAGGTTGAAAAAGCAGAGGACAAAAATATAAAACCTGGCTTTGGGGCACCGCTTCAGGGTGTTCATCCCAGCTTTATGGTTAATACCATTTATAAAAGTGATTTTAAGCCAAAAGCAGGTGGACTTGCTTTTCTGCCCGATGGCAGATTATTGGTTACAACCTGGGATTCTGTTGGAGGGGTTTATATGCTGGATGGGGTTGAAACAGGTGATACAAATAAAATTAAGGTAAAACGTATAGCATCAGGGTTGGCAGAACCTTTGGGCATTACAGTAGTGGATGGGAAAATATTTGTTTTACAGAAGCCCGAACTAACACAGTTAATTGACCTGGATGGAGATGAAATTATTGATGAATACCGTACTGTTTGTAATTCATGGGGCATCTCCGGTGATTTTCACGAGTTCGCCTTTGGCCTCATTTATAAAGACGGCTATTTCTATGCAAATCTATCTTTGGCCATGCGCCTGATGTCAGATGAAAAACAACAACGAGACCGGGGAAAAACGATAAAGATTGGCATGGATGGAAGGTATGAAACCATCAACTTTGGGTTGCGTCAACCAAACGGAATTGGGCTGGGTCCTGAAGGAGAAATATTTATAACAGAAAACCAGGGAGAATGGGTTCCGTCCAATAAGCTGATCCATATTAAAAAAGGAGATTATCATGGACAGCCGTGGGGTGTGCCAGATCCTATTCCTGTATTGCCGCCGGTTGCGCAGCCGGCTATATGGCTGCCTGAAGATGAAATAGCAAACTCTCCGTCTCAACCTATCTTAATGCGGGAGGGACTTTATAAAGGACAAATGCTTCATGGAGATGTAGTTCATGGAGGCTTATCACGTGATTTTCTTGAAAAAATTAAGGGTGAGTACCAGGGCGCTGTTTTTCGTTTTACACAGGGTTTGGAAGCTGGGGTAAATCGAATTTGTCGTGGTCCTGATGGTGCGTTATATCTTGGTGAAATAGGTATGGAGGGCGGGTGGAGCTGGAAAGAAAAACAGTACGGCCTTCAACGAATGCAATACAATGGAAAGGTAACTTTTGAAATGCTGGCGGTCCGGGCAAAACCCGGTGGTTTTGAAATAGAATTTACTGAACCACTTAATCCCCGGCGAAATATATCAGCATCTGATCTTTTAATCCAGCAATGGTGGTATCTTCCTACAGAAAGTTATGGCGGCCCTAAAAAGGATCCGGAACAATTGGAAATTAACCACCTTACTATATCACAGGATAGAAAACGGGTTTACCTGCAAATACCGGGTTTAAAAAAAGAACATGTTGTTTATTTCAGGTTGCCCAATGATCTTCAAAATGACAGGGGCGAATCTCTGTGGTCTTCGGAGGCCTGGTACACTTTAAATAATATCCCCGAATAATATAAAAGAGAGCAATATGCAGAAAGGGAGCAAAAATATAAGCAGGCGGGAGTTTATAAACCATACGGGGGCAGTTGCGGCCCTCAGTGTACTGGGATTTCCATCCGTTGGTAAACCACTTGAAAGCCAGATGAAGAAACCATCAAAGATTACCATAAAGAATGTTGATTCTAATTTTGAGAGGGAGCCACTAACTCCTTATCGCTTTAAAGGCAGTGCGATAACGGAAGCCTGGCAAACAGTGGCGAGGCTTGAAGGAGAATCAGGCATCAGTGCAACAGGCTTAGGAACCCAGGGCATTCTCTGGTCTGATTCAAAAGTATTTGCTGCACATTCAGAAA
>JBBJOD010000087.1:0-12190 GCA_037721715.1 Chitinophagaceae bacterium
TTTCAGGCATCTGGTAACTGAACACTGCCTCGTAAAACCTTTTAGCTCGGTCAAAATCCTCTACCGGAATTTCAAACCAGTTCAAAGCATTTCCTAATTGCATGATGTTGAATTTTGCATGGTTAAGAGAATAAAAAACCGGTAAATATTAAGGTAAAGCAGGCATTGATAATACCATTTTAATATTTTCCATTTTATTGAAGCCTCTTATCAAATTGGTATTTTTATCATCATTGTAAAGATAGAAAGGACCAGCTTCGTCAATTACGGTTACTTTAAGATTATGATAACGAAGAAATAGAAGTTGGGTAGTAAGCAGCCTTGTATGATCTAACCCTTGAAGCACCTGCAACACCACGCCCTCCGGAAGCTCTTTAATAAAAAAGCAGATGATTTCACCTTCCAGCTCTTCAATTACCGGAGTGGTTTTCGCCCGGTATAAGCAGGTTTCGCGTTCATAAACATTCTCCATCCATCGTTCATTTAAGCTGGAAAGTTCCGTATCCAGTTCATCTTCAACCAACGTTATTTTCAAATGCTGGTTATGGACCAATTCGAATTCATGATGATAATACTCGGCAGTTACTCCGCTCGGCTTCCTCCGATAAAATAAGAAAATAATCTGCATCACAAGAAAGTAAATAGAAAGGCTGACTATTGACAGGATAATTACAGGGACTGCCAAAATTATTATAAAAACATTTATCAATCCCTTGAATGGATTCTTCATTTTGGGTGTAACATGCTTGGTGATTTTATACTCATCCATTGATATAAATTTATTTGCTGGTCCTACTTAAGCGGCTCTTGGGCAAAATATAAAATAATGCCAGGAAAATTATACCTGGTTGGCATAATATTATCATTGTAGAAAGTATCTTATAAATCAAAAACAGTAACATGTCCAACGAAATTAATGAAGCAGGGAAAGACGTAAAAAATCCGAATGAAGACAGCATCGTAACAAGCAACCACTTAGGAGGAAAAAAAGTAGATGCTGATCCGGAAAAAGAAACGGATCAGCCTGTGGAAGATGGTAACCTCATTTCCGAAGAGAGCCAGAAAGGAAAAAAAGTGGACGCAGACCTTGACAATGAAAATGAAAAACCCACAACAGAATAGCCTTGATAATCAAAGTTCCTGCATTAGCCGGAACTTTGATTATCAAGTCAAGTATAATATTAAACAAGCATTCTCAGCGGTTCTTCAAGCAGGCTTTTGACTGTCTGTAAAAAAGCCGCGCCGGTTGCTCCGTCTACCACCCGGTGGTCGCAGCTAAGGGTAACCTTCATGATGTTACCGGGAACAACAGCGCCATTTTTTACAATCGGTATCTGTGAAATACCTCCTATTGCGAGGATGCACGCATCAGGCGGGTTAATGATAGCCGTAAACTGGTCTATTCCAAACATCCCAAGATTAGAAATTGTGAAAGTGCTTCCTTCCCATTCCGCAGGTTGCAGCTTTTTATCTTTCGCTCTCTGTGCTACATCCTTCACTTCAGTGGCAATCTGGGATAATGATTTCGTGTCTGCAAAGCGGATCACCGGAACAAGTAACCCTTCATCTACTGCAACGGCTACACCAATGTTTACATGATGATTGATACGTATTTTATCACCCAGCCAACTGCTATTGACTTTCGGATGTTGTTTAAGTGCTACTGAAGCGGCTTTCAAAACCAGATCGTTAAACGAAATTTTTACTTTGGCAATCTCATTCAATTTTGCACGTCCTGCTACTGCAGCGTCCATATCGATGCTCATGGTCAGGTAAAAGTGCGGTGCTGTAAACATACTTTCAGCAAGCCGCTTGGCAATTACTTTGCGCATTTGAGATACCGGGAACTCTTCAAAATCGACTTCGCCCTGGGCTATCTGATTAGGCTGGGGTTTTTCAGCAGTTTTTGCCTGCCCTGTTTCTTTAACAGGAGGCACGAAACCGTCCACATCTTTTTTTACGATTCTGCCACTATCTCCACTACCAGGTACCTGGGCAATATCAATGCCTTTTTCTGCTGCGATTTTTTTTGCAAGGGGCGAAGCTTTGATACGTCCATCTCCGTTTTGAGAAGGTTCCGGAGCCTGTCCGGTAACGACCGCTTGCAAAGACCGGTCTTTACTTACTGCTAACTGCTCACCACCTGATTCAGCAGGAGTTATTACTTCTTTATCGGCTGTAGTGGAAGCATGGGCTTCGGCTCCTCCCGAGACCTCGATACTGGCAGTTTCTCCATTAGCGGCAGCGACTATTTTATCTATGTCAACTTTTCCTTCTTCACCTACAATACACAACAATGAATTTACCGGAACTTTTTCGCCTTTCTGGGCGCCAATATATAACAGCTTTCCATTTTTATAACTCTCCAGTTCCATTGTAGCCTTATCGGTCTCTACTTCTGCCAGCAGATCGCCCTTTTTTACCGTATCGCCTACCTTTGTATGCCATTCTGCAATAACACCTTCCGTCATTGTATCACTTAAACGCGGCATCAGGATCACTTCTTCAACTTTGGAAATATCCATGGTACTTCCAGCCGCGGCAACTTTTTCGGGCCCTGCAGGTATTGCTGCAGGCGCAGATAGCTGCTGCGATGGTGCGGCTGCGGGTTCGTTTTGGGCAGGTGCTGCTTGCTGTTTCTCTGGTGAACTATCAACACTGCCGCCTTTAAGGAAAGTGGAAATATCTTCACCCGGTTTACCTATAATCGCCAGTAAGTCGTTCACCTGTATCTTTGAGCCGTTATCACCACCTATATGAAGTAAGGTGCCATCTTTATAGCTTTCCAGTTCCATGGTTGCCTTGTCGGTTTCAACTTCCGCCAGTAAGTCTCCTTTGCTTACGTTGTCGCCAATCTTCTTATGCCATGCTGCAATAACTCCTTCTGTCATTGTATCGCTGAGTCGGGGCATTAGTATAACTTCTGCCATATCTTATTTATATAGTTTTATAGAAAACCGAAATTAAGGCAAAAACAGGGAATTGTATTAAAGTGTTTTTGCTGGGTAGTTGACGGTAATACCCCCTAAAAAGTAGCTAAAAAAATTGTCTGCGCTTAATTGGTCCGCTCTACTTATCCAGGTTTTGTACAAGGTCCGCCTGGTTGATTGGTTAAGGTTGGCGAAAACAGACATCTATGCGAGCGGGCTTAGTGAGCACGAAAAATATTTGGCTGATATTTGGCTGAATACTTGCTAACATTATCCTGACTATACTAAAACATTAAAACTTGCAAAATGAAAAAATTTATCATGGCGATTTGTATGGTATTTGCCATTACAACATACGCATCCGCCCAAACACAGCCCGTACAAAAAGTAGAAAAGAAAGTGGTGAAAAAGGAACGCACCACTACCACTTCTAAAACTGATGAGCCAGGTGCAACGGTTTCAAAATCGAAACAAAAAACCACTTCGTCAACTACTTTGAAGAAGGATGGTACGCCGGACAAACGCTACAAAGAGAACAAGACTACCACCAAAAAGCACGTAAAAAAAGACGGTACGGCAGACAAACGGTTCAAAGAGAATAAGAACGCTCAATAAGCGTATATTTTACTGGTAGCTGTAAATCAAAAATTCCCTAGTAGTCCAGCTCGAGTTTTAACCGGTCTTTCAATTCTTTAACGAGCGGATAATGTGCGATCAATTTTTGGTATTGTTCCCGTGAATTAAGCGGCACTTCATTATTATCCTTTTCGCGTTGTTTTTCTTTTATTACCAGGCTATAACTTAGAGCCTTGTTGTTGAACCAGCTCTGTAAATGTTCGCATAACGGAAGCCGTTGTTGTTCTATAAATTTCTGTTCGAGGTTGTTGCTGGTGATAATTTCAAACAGACTGTTGTCAATAATAAAAAAAGAAGCTCTTTCAAAACTTTGGGCTGCAGGGTTCTTTGCCTCGCGTAATTGCAACGTGAAATGATTCCAGGCATTTTGCAGCTCTTCTTCCACCAATGGTATTACGACGACAGCCTCAACAGTTCCATTCAGATGTTGATATTGCTGACGGATCTTGCTTAGGGCGCCGAGTTTTGGAGATGGAGGTGCCGGTTTGGCTATGACCCCCACTGCTTGTGTTGCATTCTGAATATCATCAGGTCTGGTTACAGTGCTCTTAACTTCCGGTGACTCAAAAACAACATGTTCCTCTTTTTTAACAGGTGATTGAATGATGAGTTTGGCTTCCCTGGTTGCTTTGGAAGGGGTGTTGTCGTACTCCGCTAAAATTGCCGAAGGCGTAACTCTTTCTCCAGGCGCTTCAAGAGAGACGGCAGCGGACTCTAACTTTTTTATTTCTATCACAGGCAGCCTTCTAAACGCCAGTGGAGTTACTTTCTCGGTTATTTTTTTTTTACTGATGCCGCTGTCCGTACTGGCTAGTTCAAGGGCTTGTTGCAAGTAGCACAGTTTTATCAAAGCCAGTTCTACATGCAGCCTTTTGTTACGTGCATTCCTGTAGTTAATCTCTGCTTCATTGAGAATGTTCAACGAACTGATGAGGTAGGCAACAGACACTTTTTTGGCGGTAGACTGGTAATTGTCTTTGAAGCTTTCTACCACTTCGAGCAGGCCGGCTACTTTCTTATCCTGGCATACAAGCAGGTTACGCAAAAATTCCATGAACCCGGTTAAAACCATGTCACCTTCAAAACCTTTACTGTTTATATCGTCGAACAACAAAAGGATACCTGCAAGATCCTGCTGCAGCATTCCGTCAATGAGCTTAAAGTAATAATCGGCATCCAGGATGTTCAGGTGTTCCAGCGTGTTGTGGTAGGTAACCCTGCCATTGGTAAAACTAACTATCTTATCAAGTATACTCAGGGCATCGCGCAGGCAACCCTCACTTTTTTGGGCTATGACATGAAGCGCTGCTTTCTCTGCATTTACTTCTTCTTTATTACATATTTCCTGCAGGTGTTCAACGGTGTCGTTGGTGGTAATGCGTTTGAAGTCAAATATCTGGCAACGTGATAAAATGGTTGGAAGTATTTTGTGTTTTTCGGTAGTAGCTAATATGAAGATGGCATAAGACGGCGGCTCTTCCAGCGTTTTAAGAAAAGCGTTGAAGGCGGATGACGTAAGCATGTGCACCTCGTCTATAATATACACTTTATACTTTCCGGCCTGTGGTGTAAATCGAACCTGTTCCACCAGCGAACGAATGTCATCTACGGAGTTATTACTGGCAGCATCCAATTCGTGAATGTTAAGGGAGGCGCCATCATTAAAAGATACGCAACTATTGCAGGTGTTGCATGCTTCCCCATTTTTAGCCAGGTTTTCGCAATTAATGGTTTTGGCAAGAATTCTTGCGCAGGTTGTTTTACCAACACCGCGTGGCCCGCAAAATAAAAAGGCATGTGCCAGTTGATTGTTGCGAATCGCGTTTTTTAAAGTGGTGGTTATATGTTCCTGTCCCACAACTGTTGAAAAGTTCTGGGGCCTGTATTTTCGGGCTGATACTATAAATTTATCCATACCTGGATAGCGAAGGTAAAAAAAAGATGTTTCAATCTGGATTAGAGATTCTTTAAATGCTGTTTTGTGGGAAAGAAAGGAGATTAGCTGCAAACCGCTGTTGATAACTGTTGACCATTGATATAACCAACCTGGCTGTTCTGGTTATTGCAACAGTCGTGAATATCGACACAGGAGTAATGAAGCAGCGTTTTTTTATGATAGAAACGGGTGGCGCCTGAATTCTTTGGTGCGGTCGAAGAGGTAACGATAGGTTGACAGTTTCCTGCTGCGGTAGGCATCCAGGCTTTCACCAATGTTAAGCATTTTGGGATTGAAATCCCCTATCCACTGCATTTCATATTCTTCATATTTCAATTGATGCTGAATGATCTTGGCACCTTCCATGATCATAAAGGCATCTACGCCCGTACCCTGGAATTCGGGGATTATCCCAAAAACAACACCGGTAAACTTTGTACAGTTCCTGGTGGCTTTAACCCAAAGGAACTTTAATTTCGAAAAGAGATTGAACTGACCGCCAAGGTATCTAAACCATTGATTGAGGTCTGGAAGGTTTACCCACATGGCAATGGGATCATTATGATAGTAGGTAAACCAAATGATCTTTTCATCCATGATCGGCTTCATTTTTTGAAACATTTTCAATACCACTTCCTTATGCATTTCCTTTAGGCCGCCATGACCTGCCCAGGCTTTGTTGTAGATTACTGTGAAATCTGCTGCAAATTTTTCCAGTTCATTCTTATTTATATGGATAGCACGATAGCCGGGGTCTTTCTCAATTTTAGCGTGCCGCTCGTAAAATTTTGGTTGTACCTGCCCTATTACTTTGCGGGCGAAACATACCTGGTTAAAAAAAACCTTGAACCCATAATGCTCAAACAGGTCTTTATAATAAGGAGGATTGAAATTCAGGCAGTACACCGGGGGGGCGAACCCTTCAACGAGCAGGCCCCACCAGCGATCCCTTTCGCCAAAATTTATTGGTCCGTCCATAGCCTGCATCCCTTTTTGCAGTAACCAGTGCTTTGAGACATCAAACAGCATATCAGCCGCCTCCTGGTCATTGATACACTCAAAAAATCCGACACCACCAACAGGCACGTCATCGCCTTTATTTTTGTATCTTTTATTTACAAACGCAGCAATTCGCCCGATCGGTTTGTTGTCATCATCTTTTAATATCCAACGAATCACTTCTCCAAACCGGAATGTTTTGTTTTTTGCCGGATCAAAAACGTCGTTGATGTCCTTATCAAGCGGACGAATATAGTTTGGACTGCCACTATTCATTTCAATGTTGACCCGTAAAAATTCTTTGGCCAATGTGTTGTCAGAAACTGGTACTATTCGCATGCTGATAAAAGTTAATTACCTTAAGGCAGTGTACATTTAATATACCTAACAGGGGCCCGGAGGCAAAAACAGGCTTATCAGAGAAAAACAAAAAACTGCATAATGGTTTTTTCTTTAGATAAATACAAACTTAATGAACCATTAAGTATTATTATCTTTATGCCGATAATTTAAACAGGTTATTCATTGGTGTTATTATGTACCGTATCAACTCCCGGTTTACATTGGCATCGAATGTGTATACCTAATACTATTAAAATAATAAATATGAAAGATAATAATTCAAAATTGATTATTGGTGTTTTGATTGGAGCCATAGCTGCAGCAACTATCTCTGTTTTGATTTCCAGTGAGAAAGGTCAAAAAGTAGTGGAAGATATAAAAGAGGCAGCCGGGAAAGCCGAAAAAGATTTAAGAAAAGCTTACGACCAATTCGAGAAGAAACTGGTAAAAGGTAAAGAGTATGCAACTGACCTGGAAAAGAAAGCAGGCAAATATATCAAACAACGCATGCATTGATGGACACAGGTAAGCAAAGTTTTTTTAAAGAAACACAACAGCTTGCAGAAGCATATATAAAGGAACGGCTTCTACTGGCTAAATTACAAATAGCCGAGAAAGCCGCTACTATGGCCGCAGTAGTTTTTGCCGGTGCCTTCATCGCCGCTTTCTGTCTGATTATCTTACTTTTAATCAGCGCAATAGCCAGTTATTTTCTTGCCAATATAACCGGCAGTTGGTTGTATGGATTGGGAATCGTTGTGTTGTTTTATATAATACTCGTAGCTGTATTGATCCATTTTAGAAAGGTGCTGTTTTACAGGTATGTATCAAATGCCGTGATAAAGTTATTTTTCAAAGAAACTGATAGTAATGATGAAGGAAACCAGGCATAATTACTTTATTAGTTCAATGGAAGAACTTAAGAAAGAACAACTGAACGCTCGCATTCGAATAAATGAAAAGGAAATTGAATTGCGTAGAAAAGTGCAACAGGTGCCGGGCGAACTGTTCTACTCTGGAATGGACAGTGTAATACCGTCCATGCTTACAGGAAAAGTTAGCTCCTTTGCACTAAATGCGGGCAAGGGTCTTATTAATAATTTTTTCTTAAAAAAGGCAGTCACTACCGGGGGATTTAAATTGCTTAATGCAGTGAAGCCCTCCGGTATATTCAAAAAGCTGCAATATGGTTTTAAAGCTTTGGTTAAGAAGAAAGCAAAGTGACGGCATCTAATTGACAGCATCTAACTAACAGCGTTCACCCCGGTCGATATTTACACCATTCATTCTTGCATTCAAAATGTTTGCAATCGGTCTCATGGTATTTAATTGATATTCGTTCTGCCTGCAGGCCGGTTTAAATCGTTTCCAGTTTGCGTTTTGATACGCTTACCTTACCTTTGCGCCAAAATTTGTAACCTTCATAAAATACTTGCTATATATGGCCAATACTGGTAAGATCAAGCAGATCATCGGTGCGGTAGTGGATGTACATTTCGAAGGAGCGCTCCCGGAAATATACAACTCGTTAGAACTGAAGCGTGACAATGGTGATACGCTGGTATTAGAGGTACAGCAGCACCTGGGAGAAGACAGTGTTCGATGTATTGCAATGGATGGTACTGAAGGCCTTGTCCGTGGCACACCGGTCAATGATACCGGAAAGCCGATTGCAATGCCTATTGGTGAGGGAATCCGGGGCAGATTGTTTAATGTAACAGGCGACCCGATAGACGGCTTACCTGTTGTTGATAAAACAAATGGCAGACCTATTCACAACAAGCCCCCATTATTTGAAAACTTAAGCACGGCTTCAGAAATTCTTTATACCGGTATTAAAGTCATTGACCTTATCGAACCTTATGCTAAAGGTGGAAAAATCGGTCTGTTCGGTGGAGCAGGCGTAGGTAAAACTGTTCTTATACAGGAGCTGATCAATAACATTGCAAAAGGTTATGGTGGATTATCTGTATTCGCCGGTGTAGGTGAACGTACCCGGGAGGGAAACGACCTGATGCGTGAAATGATTGAAGCAGGCATTATGAAATACGGAGATGCTTTTAAACATAGCATGGAAGAAGGCGGATGGGATCTTGAGAAAGTGGATATGAATGAGCTGAAAGAATCCAAAGCTACTTTTGTATTCGGACAGATGAATGAACCTCCCGGAGCGCGCGCCAGGGTTGCCTTGAGTGGTTTGACAGTTGCAGAATATTACCGTGATGGAGATGGACAGGGACAAGGAAAGGATATCCTGTTTTTTGTGGACAATATCTTCCGTTTTACCCAGGCTGGTTCAGAGGTGTCGGCCTTACTTGGAAGGATGCCTTCAGCAGTAGGATACCAGCCTACCCTCGCTACTGAAATGGGATTGATGCAGGAAAGGATCACTTCTACCAAGAATGGTTCCATTACTTCGGTACAAGCTGTATATGTTCCTGCCGATGACCTTACCGACCCTGCTCCTGCTACTACCTTCGCCCATCTGGACGCTACGACGGTGTTAAGCCGTAAGATAGCTGACCTTGGTATCTACCCTGCTGTTGATCCCCTTGATTCTACATCAAGAATATTAACCCCAATCATAGTAGGGGATATACACTACGACTGCGCTAATCGTGTAAAACTGATTCTTCAACGGTATAAAGAGCTTCAGGATATTATTGCCATCCTGGGTTTGGATGAATTAAGTGATGAGGATAAATTAACAGTGTCACGTGCCAGGAAGGTTCAACGGTTCCTTTCGCAACCCTTTTTTGTAGCTGAGCAATTTACCGGCTTGAAAGGTGTATTTGTAAGTATTGAAGATACGATCCGCGCTTTTAACTCTATTATGGATGGTGAAGTGGATGAATACCCTGAAGCGGCTTTTAACCTGGTGGGGACACTGGAAGACGCCGTTGAAAAGGGAAAGAAACTAATGGCCCAGGCGCAGGGATAATAACGTATACGCTGTTGCTCATGACAATTTGTTCTTTTTTGACAAATATTCATGAAAAATTAGCACCTGTAATTACGTATCAATTGTTAAAAATGGGTGAGGGAAAGGGAGAAATAAAGTAAATACAAAGCTATGAATTTGGAGATTTTAACACCTGAAAGAAAGATTTACAGTGGTGACGTGTATGGTGTTCAGCTACCGGGAACTGATGGAATGTTTGAAGTCTTACAAAAACACGCACCATTGGTGGCTGCTCTTAAATCAGGTAATCTCAAAATATTAAAAGACAAATCGTTCACTAATACTGCTAACTACTCGATCCAGAGCGGGTTTGTAGAAGTTTTACATAATAAGCTGACTGTTTTAGTTGAAGGTGCCGTTGCTTTGTAATCGGTTACTTTTTTATTTGAGCAAGTTCCTTGAATGTTTGATCAACTATTATAATTGAACAATGAAATGAAAGCTTTGCTTAATAAATAAACAGTCCATCATCCGCAGAAAAATTGTGCCCAATTCCTTGGAATTGGGCTTTTTTGTGTGTTCGCAGTAAGTTGTTAGGATCGAGTTAATGAATTTTTTGGGATAAACCACGGCATTTTGTTTGATTCTTAGTTGTCAAACAAATAAAGTGAATATGAAAAAAGGAAGTTTATTATGGAGTGTGGCATTAGGAGCGCTGGTACTGGTTTTTACCAGTTGCAAAAAAGACCCGATCTCAAATTTAACGGCCGAAGAATCAAGAATTTACATTACCAATCATGATTCTACTACACTTTTTCAAAGTTTTAAGACATATAGTCTCGTTGACTCTGTTGCAGTGATCAGCAACAACAAACTGGAGGGGAAACTGCTCACTAATTATGACAGCGAGGTTTTAAATGCCCTGAAAGCTTCTATGCAGGCAAGGGGGTTTCAACTGGTTGCCAAATCTTCACAACCTGATTTGGGCATTAATGTTTCCAGAGTCTCGAATACATATACAGGTGTTATGAGCTACCCTGACTATTGGGGTGGGTATAGAAATTTTTATGACCCGTATTATTGGGGATATCCCGGCTATGGATACTATTCTCCTAATTATTCATATGGAGTATATCAAATTACTGAAGGTGGACTTTCGATTGAATTATTGGATCTCAAAGGAGCTCCTTCTAATGGAAACAAAATCAAGCCAGTCTGGACAGCCTTAGCAAGGGGTACCGGTGTATTTCATGCCGCAAATGCCAATCAACAGGTACTGGCCTTTTTCGCACAGTCCCCATATTTAAAAACAAACAATTAAATAACCAAGCAAGTAATTATGAAAAGGATTAATAGATATGCAGGCCTGTCACTACTTATTATAATGAGTTTTTTTACAGGCCATGCACAGCAGAAAAAACTGCAGGTAGCATTGGGCTATAATATAAATACGCCGGTTGGGACGTCATTCAGAATTGCCGTAGCAAACTCGTCATTCAGAGGTGCCAATGGTGAAATCACCTATCCGCTTAACAAACAGTTAAATATAGGACTAGGAGTAGGGTTCAGTGATTTTTACCAGAAATACCCGCGCCAGGTTTATGCAACGAAGAATGGTGATATCTCAGCCGTACTCACCAATTCAATTCAAACGACACCAGTGCTTGCCAAAGCCAATTTTACCTTTGTAAAGGAAGGAATGGTGCGGCCCTATATAGGTGCAGGGGCAGGCTTTAATTGGGTAAATTATAGCCAGTTATTGGGTGAATTCCCCTCCTCAACGTCTTCAATACACGCAGCAGTAAGCGCTGATGCCGGGGTAAAACTCCTGCTTTCAAAAGCGAAGTCTGCCGGTTTAAACCTCAGAGCTAACTTTAATTACCTGCCATATAACAATAATGGTATTAAAAATCTGAACAATTGGGGTGTGCATGCTGGCGTTTTCTTCCAGATACGCTAATGGTATGTCGATGGTGAACTGACTTTAATTTTGCAATCAGCTTTCAGTTTTTAAGTTTTTAGTAAGAAAATTATGTGGTTTCCTACTGTAGGCTAAACACTGAAAGCTGATTGCATTCTAATTCAATCGGGGATCAGTAGGAAAATTAACCAGCATCTCATATTCACCTCCTAAATGCCGAAGTGAATCTTTCCAGATTTCATCTATTTGTTTATGAAATACCAGTTTTCTTGTTGCTGTTACTGTCAGCCAGGATTTGCCGTTTAATTCCTCCGTTAGCTGTCCCTTGCTCCAGCCGGAATAACCAATAAAAAAACGGATCTTATTCATATCAAGTCTTCCTGATCTTATCAGGGAAATAGCAATTTCAAAATCACCTCCCCAATATACATTGTCCACTACCTTAAAGCCTCCTGGTATTTCTGAAGGATACTCATGAAGGAAGTGTATAGTATCCATTTGCACAGGCCCGCCATAATTTACGG
>JBBJOD010000088.1:0-12141 GCA_037721715.1 Chitinophagaceae bacterium
CTAAAAAGGTACGGCTGCTGGAAAGCAATATTTAGCCTGGGAGATTTTATTTGAATTTGCTGCCAGTTCAGGCCGATCAATTCACCGTTGCCAAGTGCGTTTCTTAAATTGATATTTGCTTCTCCTGTTACGAGGAGTTTGCCACTAGACGTCTGCTGGTTAGCGGGCAGCAATCCTATTAAAACATTTACCTGGCTGCTTTTTTTAGGCTGAAGGTATAAATTCACAATTGAGCCCGTTCCTAACATCGTCATGTTCCACGTCTGCTGCTCCTGCAGGTAAGGCAGCTCGAGAATTTTTTTACTTATGTTTTGTAACTTAGATTTTTGATAAAGGCTGCCATTCTTAATTTCAAGGTACTGCTGCAGAAACTTATTCGATATTTTGCCATTTCCATATACCCTTATACTGTCAACTCGGTACAATGGCCCTTTATCGATCTTAAGCCTGGCAAATATTTTTTCCTTATCAAATACGATGCTGTCTAATTGAATCCTGGTGAAAGGGTATCCGGTTTCTTCCATATGACCAAGAATCTTGGATTGAAGAACCTGCAACTCTTCGAGGTTCAGCAACCTGTTTTGTAAGTTTTGACTATCCCATCCTGATTGTTCCAGTAATTTTCTGTCTGTTTCGGAAGTATTGATCACGGTCCACCTAAAATGTTCTCCAAAATATAATTGAACGGTTGCAGCCGCTGAGTCCAGGAACACACTGTCAACGGAAGCGGCAGGATAACCATTTATTTGCAAAATGCCGACTAAATTGCCAAGATAAGCAACGCAGGCCTCTTTATTTCGAAAAGAAGTTTGTATTACAATTGAGCCCGGAATAGCAGAAGTGTCTTTATCTATCCTGTTGATATTTAATTGGTATTGAGCTTTTATGCCGGAATGGAGTAACAGGAGAAAAAGCGTCTCCAGCAGGATCTTATATAAATTCACCTTCGGCATTCAACTAATTCTAATGCAAGATTGCATAAAAATCTTAGAATGCGGCTAAATTCAGTTATGGTCAACAACCGACTTACTCGTAACTACTGAAACTGGTCTTAGAAGCACCCACCGCGAACTACTGTCTTATTGTTCCTGCCATCACTTTGCAAGCCCCGCTTCCGAAACTACTATCAGCAATGCATTTTGAATAGCCAAATAACCTTTGTCATTCACCCACCATTCTGTTAAGGCATGGGCGCCGCCGCCGGAACCACCTCTTCCTATGGTTACTGCAGGAATATTTTTTGAGATCGGGATGTTAGAATCGGTTGATCCTATGCCTAATTTAGGTGTAGAACCCAGGAAGATGCTACTGGCCATTGCGCGTTGCAATAAAGGAAGCGTCACGTCTTCTACCCCGGAAGGACGGTCGCCTACCAGTTTAACATCTACCGTCAGGTTGCGGCCCGACCTTTTAAGCTGGTTCTCCTCCTTTAATGCACGTTGAATGGAAGCTTGTAGAAGACCGTCAATGCCTTTTAGCCTTTCAGGATTTTCCGAGCGCATATCTACTTCCATCCATGACTCAAAAGGAATGGCATTTACCGATGTTCCTCCTCCTATCATACCTACATTATAGGTGGTGCGAATGCCTTTAAGCGTAAAACTGTCGGCTGCGAGGTTAAAATAATGAATGGCGGCAGCCAGGGCGTTGTGGGGATTTGCCAGACCGAATGCACCAAAAGAATGACCACCCGGGCCCTGGAAAGTAACGCGGTAACGGTGCGAACCCAGGCCGCCGTATGTGATTCCGCCGATGGCTCCCCCATCAACGGCTATGTATGAATCAATCTTTGGACCCTCACTACTGAATAATTGCTTTACACCTCGCAGATCACCCAGCCCTTCCTCACCCACCACACCTATAAATAAGATATCAGCTTCCGTTTTTACGTTTGCTTTCTGCATTGACTTTATCACAGCCAGCACCAGCGCCAAGCCACGTGTGTCATCACCAATACCTGGCGCAAGAAGCGTATCTCCTCTATGCTTAACGGTTACGTCGGTTCCTTCAGGGAAAACAGTATCCAGGTGGCCTTCCAGTACTACCGTTTTCTTGCCTTTACGGCCCTTCCTTAAACCGATTACGTTCCCCACTTTGTCGATCCAGATAGAATCGACTCCAGCTGCTTTCATCATTTCACTGAATTTTTCAGCTCGCTTCTGTTCCTTAAAAGGCGGCGCAGGAATCTCGGTAAGTGTAATAAGATCCTGGAGGGTTTGCGGTTCCAGGTCCATAATAGCTGCAAAGGCAGCTTTAATTGCGGGCTGCCCGGCAAGCGACTTGATTTCGGCATGGTAACGCTTGTCTACTTCCGGCGTTTTCTTGTCTGATGGAATATCATCCTGTGCCAATGACGGGTGCATTACGCTGCACACAATTATAAATGCTAGTGTTATCCACCTGGTTACTGAATTCATATTTGTATAATTTTTAAGAAGGCCCCGTGTTGACAGGACAAAGTGAATCTATATTAAGTGCCCGAAATCAGTTTTTTGTTCTTGTATTTGCATACAGCTGGTTGAAAAGAAGTTTAAACGTTCCATGTGTTTGTCCCCGAAACGTGATTTCAGGGCCAAAAGCGTAAAACTTGCCCGGGCCTACAGCAGCCATAAAAGCAGCAATACCATCTTGAAGATATTCCTGGCCCCAGGCCCATCCGCTCCTCAAAGGCTTTTTTGTTGCAAACCAGGCCAGGGGTACTACCTCACCATTAGCTATGGAAGCGGGCGCCAGGTTAAAAACCGGGCTTGCGTCGAAGTAAACATCGGCGGTTGATTCCATTCCCCAAACTGCTGGCTGTGTAGAATCGATACTTATGCGCAGAATGCTTCCGGGAATATAATACTTTTCTCCTGGCAACGGCCGTTCCTGGGCGTTTGCTGTCATTTCAACCAGGGCATTTCGTACGGGCAATCCCAGGTGATAAGCCAGGTTAGTACTACTGCCAATAGAGATTATGTTTCCACCTGCCTGTAAAAACTTTTTAAGTTGGGGAATTGAGGTGTCTGCAGAAATCCTGCCCAGCCACGATCGGAATTCTGCGGGTATTTCAGAAGGTTTGGGGTTCTCTGCAAATCCGCCTCTCGAAGTGGGAGGGGTTCTGCCTACCGGGGGGATGGCCCCTGTTACAAAAATGATTACATCATACTTCTGGCGGAGATTGCCGGCATTTATTTCTTGGGGGTAAATTTGCTGAGCCTGGAAATGATATTGTTCCATTAACCAGCGAACCCATCCTGAAGGTATAGAGCCCCCGTAATTATTCCAAATGGCAATGCGAGATGGTGAAACCTTCATGAGATCCGCCGGACGTACTGATGTGCCAGTAACTTTTAACCCGAATTCGGCAGCCGACTTTTCAAGGATGGCCTTGCCGGCCTTTGCAACAAAAAATGAACCCGCCTCGTTTTTTCCTTTATTTCCCCCGGGAACGCGGTATACTTCAATTTTTGCCTTCAGCAGGTCGTTGACTGCTATAAATCCATTGTTCTCACGCGGGCTAAGCAGGTAACCTGCCAGGGATGATGATCCGGTTACTGCCCCTTTTGGCGACTGGATCTCGCCATATGGAATGGCTTGAAACGGGCCTTCAAAACTATCTAATAAGCGGTCGAATTTAACGCCCATTTCATAGGCAAGGGTCCAGCCTGCAGCGTCGTAAGGACGGATGGGAGGGCCGCCGGGGTATAAAAAGTCGTTTGGATGATCCTGTGGTTCGAACATATCTAATAAGTGCGGACGAAACGCCTGCGCCGTTTTCACGACAAAAGAACCGGCGGGGTAGTTTTTACCGGCAACCGTAAAGGCTGCACTGGCTTTGTGTACCTGGATGCCTGAACGAATCAGCGCATTAATAAAACGGGCTGCCGTGTAAAAATCCGGTTGATCGGCCGGTATGATATAGCCCCTTGGATCACGGAGCGTTTTATCTTTCAACACAATATCAAAGTACTTAAGCGGTATGGAGTCAAGTGTACCTAACCTGATGCCTTCAGATGATGGCGTACCTGTTTCGGCTGCCCTGGCGGTTCTTTGATCTTTTCTATACGCATTGTTAATGGAATCCACTGCTTTTGGTGAAAGGGCCCAATAATCGCGATTACCAAGTGCTATCGAGTTTTTCCCCATACGGTAGATACCAAAAAGAAGATCTTCCCGCATTTGCAGGGCATATTTTAATACCGCGTAGTTAAGCGAAACTGAATAATCAATCGACTGGCGGAAATGCCATTTTCGCGGAGTCACCGGGTTAGGTGTTGCCATATTAGGGATCAGGCGTTGGGGAACGAGCGGTACTTCGGAAGGAGTAGGCCCACCAATAATTTCTGTTAAAAGCCCGATTATATTATGGAAATAGGGAGTGGTGCGCAAGCCACCATTCCACCAGGTGGAGTAACTGGATCCTGAACGTTGGGTATAGCCAGGTTTTCCTTCTCTATTCAGCCGGTTATTCATGGCGGCTCCAACCGCGTCAATGCTTGTAATTAATAAAGGGTCAAAAACATAATTAAAGGGGTCGCGGTAAGGAGGACCGGCAAGAATAGAACCAGGAGGGCCAGACTGGTGATGGTTGTAGATGATCTGGGGCATCCACTCAACATATTGCTGGCGGCTGATATTTTGCGTCTCTTTCATGTTCATCATGAAAAAATCCCGGTTATTATCGTGCCCTATGTATTTCTCATACAGACGTGGAATGTTTGTTTTACGCTTGGTTGAATCCGGGTCGCGCATATACCAATCGGAAACGAGTTCCTGGCCATCAGGATTGGCATGCGTAAAAAGTATGATGACCTTGTCTAGAATCTGAATTGTTTCCGGATCTTTACGCGTAACCACCTGGTACATGGTCTCAATCAGCTGATGAGTTCCTACAACTTCGGTGGCATGCAGCCCGCCGTCGATCCAAACGACTGACTTTCCTTCTGCGGCCAGTGCCTGAGCCTGCTCATCAGAAAGGCTGTCAGCATGAGCCAATTTCTGCGAGATACTTTTGTACTTTTCAAGGTTTCGGATATTGTCTGGGGAAGAGACAATTAACATATATTGGTGACGGCCCTCTTCGGTAAGTCCAATATCTACCAATCTTGTTCTGTCTGATACGGCCAATTTTTTAAAGAATGCTTCTGTTTGGGTATAAGTGGCTAGTTTATAGTCGTCGCCTATGTTAAATCCAAAATGCTCTTTTGGAGTAGGAACCGTTTGTGCCTGGAGAGTAGACAAGTTCAGCATTAACATTTGGAAAACTAAAAGACAAAAATTTCGCATGAAGAACCTTATTTTATTATGAATTGAATTTTGTGGTTTTGACGTTGGAAAGCCAGCGCGCTTCACTGTTTTAAGCCTGAATAAAGTTCATTAAACAGCAGTTTGAAAGTGCCGTGAGACTGTGCCGGAAATATTATTTTAGGAACGATGGCGTAAAGTTTGCCCAACCCTACTGGCGCTATAAAAGCAACGCCATCTTTCAGGTAAGATTGGCCCCAGGCCTATCCGCTCCTCAAATGTTACCGGCTGCGCCTGATTAAAAACTCCGTTTTAGGTTAGCAGCTATTTCCTTCTTGACTATCTCCAATGTTTTCAATTGATCAGCTAGTTTGGTGGTCAACTCAGTGTATTTATCCTTGTGCTGGGCGGTTGGTTTGATATCACCTGATTCTATAAAGGCGGCAAGAGTAATCAGTTTAGTATCCAGCCTTACAGGGTAATTGGTTAAATCCTGGTTGGCTTTTGCCCTTACCTGCACCAGACCATCTTCAACCCGTAACAATTTATCCTTTAAGTCCTGTACTAGTTTTGAATTTTTATCGTACCCATCAAGTTGCGTCTGTAATGCGCGAATTGCTTTAACCCCTGACCTTAATTCGGTGATTCGTTTTCCAAGGTTCACCAGGAGATCAAATTGCTCTTTGTATTCCTGCGGAGTAGTAGGTATGCGGGGATCTTTCACCAGTTCAAAATCCTGGTTATAGGTTTTTCCATCCACGGTTAGCTTAACCTGGTATTTTCCAGGCATTAACAGTGGACCCAAAGCTCTGCCATGGGTAACAATTCCTTCCAAGGGGTCAGGACTGGCATAACGCATTTCTTCCCAGACAAATTTATTACCGCCTTGATCAGCTCTTAATGGAACTTCCCTTACCATACCCCTTCGCACCGGTGAGTTCATCTGGGTGGTTGCCTCCATTGTTCTAACTGTATCGTTCCTGCTTTTAAATGATTTAATGACCGTTCCGCTACCATCAATAAATTCCATTACAATTTCGCTCTTAGGCTTCAGTTTCATGAAATATTGAACGACCACGCCATTTGGTGGATTTTTGCCAACGTCCTGGGGACCTTCTCCACCTTCTCCACCCAGTGCAGAACGTTTCCCGCCCCTGAAGCGAACGGTAACACCTGGTTTGAAAAGGTGCACATCAGCGTTCTGAACTTCCGGAGTAAGCTGACCCAACATAGCCAAATCATCCAGTATCCAGAAGGATCGACCGTGGGTGGCAACTACCAGGTTATTATTCTGAACGGCAAGATCATGTACTGGAACCACCGGCAGGTTCAGCTGAAGCGATTCCCAATTGTCTCCATCATTAAATGAAACATAGATACCTTTTTCGGTGCCGGCATATAATAGCCCTTTGCGCTTAGCGTCTTCCCTGATTACCCTGGTACTTTCATCTTCTGGAATACCCTGCGTTATCTTCTTCCATGTTTTACCATAGTCGCTGGTTTTGAACAGGTAGGGATGGAAGTCATCCTGTTTGTACCTGTTGGCCGCAACATAGGCATTAGCCGGATCATGAGGTGAAGCCTCGACGATGCTTACCCGTGCAAATTCCGGCATTTCTTTAGGTGTTACGTTCTTCCACGCTTTGCCATTGTCAGCGGAAAGCTGTATGTAGCCATCGTCTGAACCAGTCCACAAAACGCCAGGTTTTACCGTAGACTCTGCTAAAGCGAAGATGGTTCCATACCATTCCACCCCTGTATTGTCTCTTACAACCGGCCCCCAGTATTTTCCAATTCCCGGTTTATCAATGGTGGGTGTTTTTTCCAGTGTTGACGGATCTGAACGGGTGAGGTTAGGGCTGATCACTTCCCAACTTCTTCCCTGGTCTTTTGAACGATGCACATAAGAAGAAGTGGCATATAATACGTTGGGATTATTTGGCGAAACCATTATAGGGAAAGTCCACTGGAACCGGTATTTTATATCAGCGGATCCATAGCCGTAATTATCTTCCGGTACTACCGAAATATCCGATAACTGGTTAGATTCCATATCCAGCTTTGTGATCCAGTGATGGTTTCCTGCAAAGATCAGTTTGGGATTGTTTTTGTCAAATGCGATGTAACCGGATTCGCCACCACCTACCGAGTAATGTTCTTCGGGATAAATTGCCCCGTTATCGGAACGGCTCGGAAGGGAAATAGATGAATTATCCTGCTGTGACCCATATACTCTGTAAGGAAACTTGTTATCGGTAATTACGTGGTACATCTGGGCAGTAGGCTGGTTGTAAATAGAAGACCAGGTTCTTCCGCCATCGAAAGTTACAGTTCCTCCTCCATCGTTTGATTCAATCATCCGTTTTGTATCGATCGGATCTATCCAAAGATCATGGTTGTCGCCATGAGGCGTAGTAACAGCCGTGTAATTTTTTCCTCCGTCGGATGACTTCCAGAGCCCAATATTCATGATCCACACCGTTAAGCTGTCTTTGGGATCGGCTGTAATATGATGATAGTACCAGGGGCGCTGGTGCAATTCGGCAAACTGGCTCATCAACTGCCAGTTGGCGCCCGCGTCATCGGAACGGTATACACCTGTCTGGTTGTTTTCTGCTTCAATGATAGCCCATACCCTGTCTGGTTTCACCGGTGATAAAGCGATACCTATGCGGCCCCTGTTTTTGCCTGTCGGTAGCCCGGGATTGGTTGTTAATTCTTTCCAGTTATCTCCACCATCTGTAGTTTTGTAAATGCCTGCCCCCGGGCCGGAACTGCGAACACCCCATTCAAAACGGCGAAACTCAAAGGTAGAGGCATAAAGAAGGTCGGGATGGGCAGGATCGATGGACAGATCTATGGCTCCTGCGTCGGGATTTTTATACAAGATTTTTTTCCATGTTTTACCACCGTCTTTGGTACGAAATACACCCCGTTCCTCGTTAGGTCCGAACGCATGTCCTATCGCAGCTACGTAAACGATATCAGGATTGGTGGGATGAATGATAACGCTTCCGATATGATAGGTATCTTTTAATCCTAAGAAAGTCCATGTTTTACCGCCATCCACTGATTTGTACACTCCATCTCCATGTTCAAGGTTTCCACGAAGTGTATGTTCACCCATTCCAACATAAACGATTTCAGGGTTAGAGGCTGAAACGGCAATAGCCCCTACCGAACCGGTTTTAAAAAAGCCGTCGGAAATATTTTTCCAGGATCTGCCCGCGTCAGTGGTTTTCCAAACGCCGCCGCCGGTAGTTCCCATATAAAATTCCATGTTGCTGGTGGGATGGCCGGCGGAAGTAACAGACCGCCCACCCCGGTGAGGACCTATGAGCCGATATTGCATGGCCTTCATGAAAGAAGAATAACCATTCGATGAAGTGGTAGCTGCATTGATACCACCCGGAGGCTGGTCACTGGCTGTTAGCTGAGCCTCTGCGCACGGACCGTTAATTAAAATGAATGCGCTGAATGCAGCGATCCGTAAAAAGAAGCGAGGAAAGGAAGTAAGCGTTTTTGACATTTTAAATTTCTTGTATGAGGCAAACCATTCTTAAATAATTCTGGAATTCGTCCGAACTCAGGGTCTCCGGAACCGAACTCCAACGCGGCAATCTCCTATCTCACCCCGGGTTTCGTCGCATACATTTTCCTGGAATCCTACTATCTGGCGACCGTCTTTCAATTTCACAATAAATTTAAAAAGGAAATAGTCGTTTTGCTTCACCGTTGCGAGGTTCGTTCCGGTGAACGCGGCCAACTGTGCTGCTGTAAGGGAGATGGTTGCGGGAAAGGTAGTAACGGACTGATAAAGTTTATCACCGGAACCTACGCGACTTGGAAGCGGGTATTGTACCCTGTCTGGGTAAAGGCCGCCGGGTTGCGAAATCAGTATTGGGTAGGCAGGCGGACTGGTTTCTGCCAGGTTGAATCCCAGGTATACGTCAATGGTAGTAACTTCCGCCAGGCCAAAACCTTCCCAATTAAGGGTAAATTCAAATTGCTGGCTAACCAGGTTTGGCTCACTCAGGTTGAAAAAAGTGGTGTTAGCGGTTGAAACAGTAGGGAATGCCGACTTGGAGGTATTTACTTTTACCACGGGTACTGCAGTATAACTGAAGTTTTCCCATTCATAGGTTTTTGTCTTGCATGCAAAAAGCAAAACAGCGCTTATTGCAAGGAAATATATAATTCTCGTTTTCATTTTCTTGTTTTTAATGGAACAATGATAAATTTTGGCACCTGTTAGTCAAAACCTTCATAGGTCATTTGTCCCAGAAGACAGGCGTGAACTGTTGCGCAGTCTGCAGGGCTGAGGCCTTAGCTGTTACCGTACTGTTGGTAGACAATTCAGTAGATGAATATGATAATCTCAAAGGAAATACATTAAGAGGAGCAACGGGGGCTGCGAGTATTGGAAAACCTGTTCTCCGGTAATCGTTATATGCTTCCATGCCGTTACCATACAACGCAATGTATTTCTGGGTCATCACCAGGTTAAGCTTCCCATCTGCGTCTGCTGCGTTATATGCCGTAACATTTTTTAATGCGAAAGCTGTTATGGTTGCTGCTGACATGGCAGGTGATAAATTACCAGAAGTAGATGAGACCGTGTTGACGCTATTGAGGTGAGCGATGATACCATCCTGGAAGAGTTGCCTTGCATCTCCAGGTGTGCCTAGGGTCAATACTGCTTCTGCGAGTATAAATTTTACCATAGCATTGCTGATAAACGGCAACACACCCGCCCCTGAACCATCGGTATTGCCAACTGCCTTGAATGCGGCGGTAGTGCCTGCATTATTCAGGAAGACATTAGCCGCAGTAAGATTGTTGATCGGGTTGTTATCGTACAATCCACCGATCGGATAAACTCCTGGTACTGCTCTCCTGTTACCATCTGCAGGAGCAGCAGTGGGATCTCCGGGGTAACGGCCATAATAACCATTTCCTGTATTTCCATTACCGTTGGCAGCTGTGGCATTCTGGCGATAAATATAATAGCGCAGACGCGGGTCATCATTGTTAAATAAACGATCTATGAAAGCCTGGCCCATATAAAAATCTTTACCCCCCTGGTATTCGCCTCTGTGCCATGGGTGGCGGTTGGCAGGCGTTTCCGTTGTACCAAACCGAAATGTGAAATCCTGTGCATTAGTGGTAATTAAAGGCGACGCTGCGCTGATTAAAGTGTTAATTCCGGCAGTAGCCTTATCTTTCTGAACCAATCTGACCTGGTTCAGCAATTTCAATTTTAAGGAGTTGCCCATACGTATCCACGCGTTCTTATCGCCCTTGTAAATGATGTCGGCACCCACCGGCAGTATGGTAAATGGCCCTTTATTGGCATCTGCCAACGCCTCATCAATAAGCAGGAACAATTTATCATAAATAACAGAACCCGTTACAAAAGGCGGGTCAGCGGAGGACACATCCCTGAGCGACTCGGTATAAGGGATATCGCCCCACATATCGACCATGATGCTATAGATATATGCCTTCTCCAACTTGGCAATCGCAACATAACCCCAGTTCTGGTTTTCCGTTGCCCTCCTAATTATTATTTCAATATCATTCAGTGCCTGGGTGTAGAGTGACGTCCAGGTACGATCATAGCTAATCCCGCTCTGGGCATATCTGTCAAGCGCCCCACCGTTGCTGAAATTATAGATTTGCATCAATGCGGATGTGCCATTGTTGATGCTATTCATGCTCGCGGCCATAGAGACCTGTGTAGCAGGCAATAACAATTCTAATACCGGTGCGGTAGGATTATTCGGATCGTTGTTGCTGTCTACAAATTTCTTACAGGAACCTGCTGAAAACAGTAGAGTCGCAAGCAGTACCAGTTGAATTGTATGGAAGAATTTCATGCTAAATAACGTGTATGGTGACAAATATTTTAAAAACTGATCTTGAAATTTAAGCCGTACCTTTTGGATGATGGAATGCCGATAAAGTCGAAACCCTGTGAATTACCGGAGCCGGTTGAACTGGTTTCCGGGTCAAAATTCAGGTGTTTGGGAAAATTAGGTGCCAGGTACCAAAGGTTTCTGCCGCTGAACGAAACTGAAGCCGACCCAAAAGGTGTTTTGCTCAAAAACTTTGAAGGAAGCAGGTAGCTCAGCGATAATTCCCGAAGTCGGAAAACAGTCGCATCCAGCACGTTCACTTCCGCCGCGCCGCCTGGACCGAAACCGCCCGTAAAATAATAATCGGCTGAGGCGATGCCAATGTTGTTGGGTATGGTATTCTTGTTCGCATCGAGGATCGGCTTAAGGGTATTCACATCTCCCAAAACCCCGGGTCCCACACGTATTGCTTCCCTGTTTTCAATATCATTTGTTACACCCCTGCTTAATAACTCAAAAGCAGTAAACGAATACATATCTCCCCCTTGCTTCCAGTCAAACAGTACACTCAATGAAAAATTTCTGAACTTGAAAGAATTGGTGATGCCCCATATAAAATCAGGGTTTGGATTTCCGATGGCCGCCGTCCGTCCGCTTAATATTGGTTTACCGGTAGCGGGATTAACAAGGAAGTTACCCAGTGAATCTCTAGCGTAGGTGGAACCCCTGATCATTCCATATGGCTGACCTGCAATATGAACACTGCCCAGATCGGTAAATCCCCCATAGTTCAGTTCCGCTAATGTGCCAATATCAAGTATGATGTTACGGTTGAGGGTAAAAGCAGAGGATATGGTCCAGTTGAAACCTTTTGCGGAGCGGAAAGGAACCAGGTCAAGCCCAATTTCTAACCCTTCATTGGAAGATTTGCCCAAGTTGATCACTTTCTGCGTATAGCCGGATGATGGCGGCGCGTTTACTGTGAAAATCTGGGACGTGCTGATTTTTTTGTAATAAGTAAGGTCTAGTGCGATCCGGCTATTAAAAAACTGCAGCT
>JBBJOD010000089.1:0-12092 GCA_037721715.1 Chitinophagaceae bacterium
TATCAGGAAGATGAACGTTTTTTCGGAAAGATTAAAAGGAGAGCTCAAAGATAACCTTACAGCAGTTCAAACTCACCTGTTTGAACGCATGGGCAATGCTACCTCCCGTATGACTGTACTTATTGACGACTTACTGGAATACTCACATACCACAAAAGGCCAAATCAACGTTGAAACGATTGACCTCAATAAAAAGGTACAACTTGTTTTGGAAGACCTGGATCTCCAGGTGCAGGAAAAGAACGCAAAAATTCACATACATCCTTTACCTCAGATCAAAGGAAATAACCGGCAGATACAGCAGCTGTTCCAAAACCTGATTGGCAACGCTTTGAAGTATGCCAGGAATGACCTGGCACCTGCAATCAACATCAGAGCTAGAATTGTAAAAGCCAAGGATATAAATGCAGCGCTAACAGGAGAGGAAAATCACCAGCTATACCACCTGATAGAGGTAGCAGATAACGGTATTGGTTTTGAACAAAAATACGCCCAGGAAATATTCGAAATATTTAAAAGGTTACACAGAACTTCCGAGTACTCCGGATCCGGTGTGGGTTTGTCTATTGCAAAAAAAGTGGTAGATAACCACAACGGTTACATTTGGTCAGAGAGTATTCCTGGGGAAGGGGCTGTTTTTATCATCTTACTGCCTGTAATTGAAAATGAAGCATGACAGTGCACCGGGAAGTCTTCAGGCATCTGATTTGCGCTTATAGAGTAATTAGAAATAGCATTCTTTTTTAATTCACCAGTAATGATAAATAAACTAAAAAGTAAAGCATTATTTGGAGCAACATTGTTTCTTGCCTGGGCGTTAACACTGGGCTACTGGATACGGAGACTTTGACTTTCTTCTATTGATTATAGATTTACCAACGCCTGGCATCTAAAAATGAGCAGCACCCTTAAGATTACGGAACTTCAATAACTGTCCACGCATTTTTACGACGGCTCCAAATTAGTGCGTAGTCTCTTCCATGCGTCAGTTTATACACGGGAGCGCGGTTGTCATTATTAAATCGCAGCCAACCATAATTATACACTTCAAATTTGAATACAAAAGGCTGCGTTGTTTCAAGAGCTGCGGCATTATAGGTTTTACCATCATCTGACAAAAAAACGTTCATGTTTGTATTGCCGTAAAGGGAAAGATAAATCCAGCTTGCATCAGAACCCGGAGGTGGGGGATTCTGCTGCGGCTGCGGAACATTGTTAGGGGTTGTCTGGGAGGGGGTATTCGCCACTCCGTTAGCATAGTTCCAACCTTGTACGATCGCCTTTAACCTGTCCGCTTTGGCAGGATGGGTGGAACTAGCCCTGGGAGACGAAATCTTTTCCATCGCTGCCATTACATAACCAGAAAAATAATCAGCTTCTAACTCTTTAGGTGGGGTACTCCCCTGCCCGTCTACAACATGGTTGCGGTAGTGGTGACCCATCTCGTGCGCTAAAACACTAATGGAAGCCCATTTTGTACCGGCATAATTATCAAGGTTTTCCAGGAAATCATTATCGTAAATAATATATCGCCTGTTACGAATAACGGTGGCATAGGCGTTGTTTATACCGTTTTCTTCCTGTACCTGGAAATTCTCCTTCCAATTAATACTGTCCAGGATAGTAGTAACAAAATCCCTGGCTTCATAAACCGACTGGAAATTAGATTGTAAAGATCGGGGAGGAACAATGATGCCGCACTGGTTAACCTTTTGAGCAATAGCAGCACTACCAACAAATAGTAATAATAAAACGTAAATTTTTTTCATGGCAGGAATATCGTTTCAGGATACATTACAGGGTTACCATTCAATAAGCAGGCCAATTCAATGAGTAATTATCACCCTATCGTTATTCGGTCTGGAAATTACGAGCAACACCCTGAATTGGAAAACAAGCTATCAAAACGCATGAAAAGTGATCCTATTGTTTTTATCCGACGAATTCATTGAAATAAGTTCGTCAAAATTTTAAAGCAGTGAATAATAAAACCATGAATAATTTATACAGCCTTTGAACTCGTTCCTATTGATATGGGTATCGAAACACGTCTTCCATTTTTTGTAGATGGTTATCCGGGGCTAATGTTCCAGCAAACTGATAACGGATTGCATGTAAAACCAGACAACAAATTAATTCCAGCCCTGTTCCTTTACGGACAAACCATTCGTTCCATACCATTGGAAATTGAAGGTGCCTATCAAATCATCATCTTTCAACTCTATCCGTTTGTTTTGAAAAGTCTTTTCTATAATAAAAGTTGACACTTTATTAAACACTTGTTAGTATCCGCTTCTTTATTTGCACGATGTATACTGATTGCCTCAAAAACGTTGAATTTCTTTCTGGCCGGCTAGGGAAGCGTCACTCGCCATCCCTTTTAAGGTGCCCTTTTTTTTGCGTGGTTCCTAAGGAGCCGTTGTCATTACTGCATTTTTCTATAAATACGCGGCTTCTGACAGAGCCATTGCCGATGAACTAAATCTTATTTCAGATTAGCAATATTTAAGGTGTTAGTCTCACCTCGTCACTTAGTGTTTGAGTTTTTGCTCCATCGTTGCAATGTGTTTACGTTATGTTTCCATTTGCATACTATCTTCGGACTAAATACCGCTTGAAATGTCAATGCATATTGTCTTCCATTTTTTATAACATTGGATCCCGTTTCAACAATTGCCTGATTGACGTCAGGTGTCCGTTGCCGAACAGTTGAAGTTATAGAACCAGCATTTACATAAGACCGCGAAAAAAGACAATTTAATCAAATGATTAAAATATTTGGATAAAATAAAAATTGCCATTAAATTTGTTGGGTCAATCATTCAAAACCAGATGCCGGCGAAAAAGGGTAAACAGGATGCTAACACTACAACAGAGGAAAAAATAAAGAATGCTGCCCGTACTGTTTTTCATAAAAAAGGATTTTCCGCTACAAGAACAAGGGACATCGCAGAAGAAGCGCAAATAAACCTGGCTTTGCTAAACTACTATTTTCGTAGTAAGAAGAAATTGTTTGATATAGTGATGCTCGAAACAATGCAAGGATTTTTTAAGTCCATATCTGAAGTAGTAAACAACGACACAACCACATTAGATAACAAAATTGAAACAGTTGTCGTAAAATACATTGATCTGTTAATAGCCAACCCATATATTCCGTTGTTCTTACTAAACGAACTAAAAACCAAACCCGATGAACTGTTTTTAAAATTGGGTCTAAAAGATATCATCATGAAGTCCAGTTTCCTGGAGCAGTTCCAGCAAGGTATCAAAGCCGGTAATATTATGGCAATACATCCTCTTCACTTCCTGATGAACCTGATAAGCATGACTATTTTCCCTTTTGTTGCAAGTCCGATGATTAAAAGCCTGGGCGACTTAAATCAGGAGCAATTTAATGAGCTGATGCAACAAAGAAAAAAGTTAATCCCCAATTGGATTAAATCAACGCTGAAAGCGAAATAAAAAATTTGACTACTTGTTAATCAAATGATTAAAACTAAATACCAAAAAGATGGACAAAAATAAAACTAAATTTGTCGCAGCACTAACACCATTTATACTAGCAATTTTAATGGCAGTGCCAAATATTCAATCGGCGCAGACGCCTACTCATCTTACCATTGATGAGGTATACAAACTGGCAATGACCAATTATCCCCTGGTGAAACAAATGTCTCTCACCGAAAAATCAAAACAATATTCCATCGAAAATGCAGCAAAGGGCTACCTGCCGCAATTCAGCATAAACGGCCAGGGCACCTATCAATCGGAAGTGACATCCATTGATATTCCCAACATAAAAACACCTGTTCTAAGCAAGGATCAGTATAGAATTTTTGGAGAGCTCTATCAATCGTTCACGGATGCTGCAATCATCAAAGAGCAGAAGGACGTGATAAAAAACACCGCTGAAACAGAACGACAAAAAATAGAAGTAACGTTGTACACATTAAAAGAACGTATCAACCAAATTTACTTTGCAATACTAACAATCGACGCTCAAATTGAACAAACAGTCGTGCTAAAGAAAGATATTCAATCTGGCATTGATAGAACTAATGCAGCTATCTCAAATGGTACCGCATTAAAAAGAAACGCTGATAACCTGCTGGCAGAATTGCTAAAGGTCGATCAAAGGACCATTGAATTAAAATCTAACCGAAAAGGTTACAGTGATATGCTTGCCTTATTTATCGGAAAGCCGGTAAACGAAAGCACCAGGCTTGTTTCTCCAGTTATCCAAAATGTTTCACCGGTCATCAACCGGCCTGAAATGATACTGTTTGTTGCACAGAAGAGACAGTATGCTATTCAAAATAGGCTAATCAGTGCAAGAAACTTACCTAAAGTCGGAATGTTTTTCCAGGGCGGCTATGGCAGACCCGCATTGAACCAACTGAGTAATGATTTTTCGGCTTATTACATTGGCGGGCTAAGGCTCAACTGGAACTTTGGCGGACTATACACCGCTAAAACTGACAGGAATTTATTGACAATAAACCAGCAAAATATTGATGTACAGAAGGATGTATTTATTTTTAATACCAACCTGTCGCTTTTGCAATTAAATAGCGAAGTAGATAAACTTCAGCAATTGATAAACACAGATAATGAAATAATCAGGCTTAGGGATAAAGTAAAACAAACTGCTAAAAGCCAGTTAGAAAACGGCACCATCACTACTAACGACTATTTATCTTATGTAAATGCCGAACACCTTGCAAGGCTAGACCTTCTGTTGCACCAGGTTCATCTAAGTCTTGCCCTATACAATTATCAAACGATCGCTGGTAACTGAAACTTAAGAACCGCGAACTGAAAAGTTAAACGATTGAAAAATCCATCAATCAATCATAGGTGAAAATATGAAAGCAACAACACTGCATTTACAGCGAGAATTATTTATTCTATCAATTTCGCTTTTACTATTATTCATTTTTTTATCATCCTGCAAAAATGATCTACGGAACTTTGATGCATCCGGTTCATTTGAGGCAGTTGAGGTAATAGTAAGTGCAGAACAATCCGGTAAAATACTTCAATTGAATATTGAAGAGGGGCAAGTATTGGATAGCAATTCAGTCATTGGGCAAATAGATGTAACTGCTTTACATATCCAAAAAGAACAATCAACAGCAGCACTCAAATCCATCAGCCAAAAAGTGAGTGATGCAGCTCCGCAGGTAGCTATTTTACAATCACAGATAAAAACACAAAGGGCACAAGTGGAAAAGCTTAACCAACAATTGGCCATACTGAACAGAGAAATTACACGAACACAGAATTTAGTGAATGAAGATGCAGCAACACAAAAACAATTAGATGATCTGATGGGGCAGAAATTAATCCTGCAAATCGAAATTGTAGCAGCGCAGGAATTGATGGGCGTTTCCAACCAACAAATCATTTCAACAAGGAAAAATGTTAACATCCAAAACAAAGGAATTTTAAGCGAAGTAAATCCCTCACAAAAGAAAATAGCTATCATTGACGAACAAATTAGCCGCGGAAAAATTATAAACTCATTTGCCGGTACTGTTCTTACAAAGTATGCAATGGCCGGCGAGTACACCAGTATTGCAAAGCCCCTTTATAAGATAGCAGACCTCTCAGTAATAACGCTGCGGGCTTACATCACCGGCAACCAGCTTCCGCTGGTAAAATTAAATCAAAAGGTACATGTGCATACCGACGATGGCAAGGGTGGGTATAACCAAACGAAAGGTGTTATTACATGGATTAATGACAAAGCAGAGTTTACCCCAAAAACCATTCAAACAAAAGACGAACGGGCAAACCTGGTGTATGCAATGAAAGTAAAAGTCCTGAACAATGGCAGCTACAAAATAGGAATGTATGGCGAAATAAATTTTAAATAAAATGAGTGATGTGATACTTCAGCATGTAAGAAAAACATACAACAAAGGTTCACTTATCGCTGTAGATGATGTTTCATTTTCAATTGAGAAAGGCCAATTGTTTGGTTTGATAGGTCCTGATGGCGCCGGTAAAACCAGTATTTTCCGGGTGCTTACTACTTTATTGTTGCCGGATGGCGGCAGAGCATCTGTAAACGGTTATGATGTAGAAAAAGATTACAAGACCATCCGTAAAATTGTGGGCTATATGCCCGGCAAGTTTTCCCTGTACCAGGATCTAACAATTGAAGAGAACCTGAAGTTTTTTGCTACCGTTTTCAATACTACTGTTCAAGAAAACTACGATTTGATAAAAGAGATATATGTGCAGATAGAACCTTTTAAAAAACGAAGAGCGGGCAAACTTTCAGGTGGCATGAAACAAAAACTTGCTTTATGCTGCGCTTTAATTCATCGCCCGGCTGTACTGTTTCTAGACGAGCCAACAACCGGTGTAGATACCGTTTCAAGGAAAGAGTTTTGGGAAATGCTGAAACGATTGAAAGCACAAGGCATTACCATCATAGTTTCCACACCTTATATGGATGAAGCGGCTTTATGTGATCGAATTGCACTTATCCAGGGAGGCAAAATTCTTTCCGTAGATACGCCTGAAAATATCACCAGTCAATATCCCCAAAATCTCTATGCCATTAAGGCATCCAAAATGAGCAAGTTGCTGCATGATTTACGGGAAAATGGAAACATAAGGAGTTGCTATGCTTTTGGCGAGTATCATCACATCACATTTACCATCGAATACAGCACAGCCAAAACTACATTGCTTGATTATCTTGATACCAAGCAGCACAACCAGGTTGAACTAACAACCATAAACCCATCAATTGAAGACTGTTTTATTCAATTAATGGAAAAATGAAAATTTAAAAAGCAGATGGACCATCGTCAAAAACCAAACATGGAATCAACCAATACCCCATTTTCCACTGTGCTTTCACAATCACCTGTTGCAAAAGAAACAGTGATAAAAACGAACAAACTTACCAAGCGCTTTGGCGATTTTATAGCCACCAACGAAATGACTTTTGAGGTATATAGAGGTGAGATATTTGGGTTTCTTGGAGCAAACGGAGCTGGCAAAACAACCGGCATGAAATTGCTTTGTGGTCTTTCAACACCATCATCCGGGGAAGCAACCATTGCAGGATTTGATATCTACCTGCAGACCGAAAAGATTAAGAAAAACATCGGTTATATGAGCCAGAAATTTTCACTCTATGAAGATTTAACCATTATGGAAAACATCCATTTTTATGGGGGAATCTATGGCCTGTCGAACAATCAACTCAAAGAAAAGACAGGCAAACTTATTGATCAATTAGGACTAACGCATGAAGCGAAAAAACTGGTTGGATCGCTACCACTGGGATGGAAACAAAAATTAGCGTTTTCTGTAGCCGTTCTGCATGAGCCTAAAATTGTTTTCCTGGATGAACCAACAGGTGGTGTTGATCCTGTAACCCGCAGGCAGTTTTGGGATTTGATATATGCCGCTGCTGACAGCGGTATAACCATATTTGTAACTACTCACTATATGGACGAAGCTGAGTACTGCGACCGAATTTCTATGATGGTAGATGGCGTGATAAAGGCATTAGGCACACCGACTGATTTAAAAGAACAATTCTCAGCCACCTCTATGGATGAAGTCTTTTTTGAACTGGCAAGAGGTACAAAACGCCGGGCAGATTAAATATAAAATAATGAAACAGTTTTTTACATTTGTAAGAAAAGAGTTTTATCATGTATTTCGTGATCCCAAAACCTTACTAATACTTTTTGGATTGCCTATATCCCTTATTGTTTTATTCGGCTTTGCTTTAACCAACGAGATAAAAAATTCAAAAATTGTTATATGTGATTATTCTAAAGATGCAGCTACACAACGCATCATTAACAAATTGGAAGTGAGCAAGCATTTTGAAATAGAAAAATCACTACTAAACTATCGGGAAATTGAAGCCGCATTTAAAACAGGCAAAGTGAAACTGGCAGTTGTCTTTCCTGCAAACTTCCATGAAAGTTTGTTGCACGTGAATAGCGCTCAAATCCAGGTTATCGCGGATGCGTCTGACCCCAACACAGGAAGCACATTGACCAACTACTTAAATTCTATCGTCAACGAGTACCAAATCGAATTGATGGTAAACAATAAGGCGCCCTATCAAATAATTGCTGAAACAAGATTGCTGTACAACCCCGAATTAAAAGGGGCCACCAATTTTGTACCAGGTGTGATGGCGCTGGTACTGTTGCTCGTTTGTGTTTTAATGACTTCGGTTTCCATCGTAAAAGAGAAAGAAACAGGAACCATGGAAGTTTTATTGGTTTCACCTTTTAATCCCTTCCTGGTAATTATCGCAAAGGCATTTCCTTATTTTTTATTGTCGCTCATTAACCTTTCTGTCGTTTTAATGCTAAGCTTCTTATTACTGGATATGCCTTTAAACGGTAGCTTGTTATTACTGTTTATATTAAGCAGCCTATTCATTGTAACAGCCCTTTCCTTAGGGTTGGTCATTTCTACCAGCACCAATTCACAACAAACTGCCATGCTCATTTCATTGATGGGTATGCTTATCCCAACGATGATGTTCACCGGATTTTTATTCCCTTTAGAGAATATGCCCATGGCACTGCAGGTAATAGCAAATGCAGTCCCATCAAAATGGTACTACATCATTGTAAAATCGATTATGATAAAGGGGTTGGGATTCTCCGCCATTTGGAAAGAAACACTTATTCTTGCGGGAATGACGACCGTTTTAATTCTCATCAGCTACAAAAAATTTAAAATACGCTTAGCATGAGAACATTGAAATTTTTACTAAGGAAAGAATTTA
Organism: Chitinophagaceae bacterium; assembly: GCA_037721715.1. Lineage (GTDB taxonomy): Bacteria > Bacteroidota > Bacteroidia > Chitinophagales > Chitinophagaceae > JADCRZ01. Next base: position 8,786 of record JBBJOD010000089.1, read on the forward strand.
AACAGATTTTTCGCAACAAAGCGCTGCTGCCAATAATCTTTTTGATACCCTTGATACAGTTACTGGTAATGCCTTTGGCCGCGGATTATGAAGTAAAGAACATCAATATTTCTATAATAGACAATGACCGTTCCACCTATTCACGAAGATTAATTTCAACAATTACTGCATCAGGCTATTTCAAACTGGCAAGTTATGGCAACTCTTTTGTAAATGCCTTTAAACAAATTGAACAAGACAAATCTGATATCATTCTGGAAATACCCCCAGGCTTCGAAAAAAATCTCGTAAGAGAAAATCGACAGAAAGTATTCATTGCAGTTAATGCCATTAACGGCGTGAAGGCGTCGTTGGGCGGCTCTTATCTGGGAAGTATTCTTTTAAATTATAATGCGGATGTAAGGCTGCAATGGTTACTGCCACAGGCCACCAACACTTTACCAACCATTCAGTTATCTTCCTCAAACTGGTTTAATCCAACTTTAAATTACCGGCTTTTTATGGTGCCGGGTATACTGGCGATATTGGTAACTATGATTGGGGCCTACATGTGTGCTTTAAATATAGTGAAAGAAAAAGAAACAGGCACCATAGAACAGATAAATGTAACTCCCGTTAAAAAGCATCTCTTTATACTAGGAAAGCTCATTCCATTTTGGGTTATCGGAGTCTTTGTTTTTACCGTTGGCCTATTTGGTGTAGGCAGGTTAATTTATGGAATTGTACCCCAGGGCAATATATTACTGCTATATGCATTTCTGGCCATTTTTTTCATAGCCGTTTTAGGCATAGGGTTATTAATATCAACTTTCTCGCAAACCCAGCAACAGGCAATGTCGGTAGCATTTTTCTTTATGATGATTTTTATTTTAATGAGCGGGTTGTTTACACCGGTTGATAGTATGCCTGCCTGGGCGAAAGTTATTGCTCACCTTAATCCTGTGACGCATTTTATAGACGTTATGCGAATGGTGGTATTAAAAGGAAGCGGCTTTCATGATATCAAATACCAGTTCCTGGGTATGACAGGATTTGCTTTGTTTTTTAATGGCCTGGCCATACTAAAATATAAGAAAACAAGTTGATCATTTGCGCGGTAGTCAATGCGTTCAAACTACCAGGTTTGAACGCTTACAATATGATACTTAAATGAAGGAATGGGAAAATGGCACTAGGACTGATCAGAAGAAGTAAAGGATGTAGCGTTGGAACGGTAGACGCTGTTGTTGAAAGGGTAACCCTGAAACTATCCCGGAATATTAATTTTTATTATTTTGTAATTGATAAGTATTCTTATTTTCAATAGACAGTTGCTTCTGCCATAAATTTTAAGTGTTATTAAAATTGTATTTGTTTGGATAATTATTATGAATAGGCTAAGAAAAATTATATTATCCTTATTTATCCTGTGCTTTTTGATAGCGGGTATGTTTTATATAAAAAGTTTCGCTGGAAAAAGGACTGAAAAAGTATCGAACAGAAAACAGAAAGCCCTCAATATTTTATTCATAGCGGTAGATGATCTGAGGCCGGAACTGGCTTGCTATGGCAACAGCCAAATTATTTCACCTAACATCGACAAGTTAGCTGCCAACGGAATATTATTTGAGCGGGCTTATTGCCAGCAGGCTGTTTGTTCGCCAAGCAGAACCAGTCTACTTACAGGCCTGCGGCCAGATTCCACGCATATCTATGATTTGCAAACGCATTTTCGTAAAGCAGTACCTGATGTAGTTACTTTACCCCAATATTTTAAACAAAACGGGTATCATACTGAATGGTGGGGGAAGATATTTCATGCAGCATTATTAGACAGCATTTCCTGGACAACACAAGGACAGCGGTACGAGCCGGAAAGCAATTGGAGGGCATATGTATCAGCAGAAAGTGAAAGGATGGCTGAAAAAAACAAAGGTGGAGGCCCTGCTTTCGAGAAAGCAAATGTTCCTGACAATGCTTATCCGGATGGAAAAATAGCGGATAATGCTATCAATTCCCTTAAACGACTGAAGAATAATGATAAACCGTTCTTCCTGGCTGTAGGTTTTTACAAACCGCACCTTCCGTTTAACGCACCTGCAAAATACTGGGATTTGTACATTCCTGCAAGTATCAACCTTCCTGCACATATGTATCCGCCCAAAAATGCCCCGGAAATAGCAATGACTAATTGGGGTGAGTTGAGGGCTTATTCTGGTATACCCTCAAAGGGGAATTTAACCAAAGAACAAACTATCCAGCTGATCCATGGCTATCGTGCGTGTGTTAGCTATACTGATGCGCAGGTAGGTCGTCTCCTGGCTGAATTGAAAAATCAAGGGCTTGATAAAAATACCATTGTTATTTTATGGGGAGACCACGGATGGAAGTTAGGCGATTATGGAGCATGGGCAAAACATACTAATTATGAAATAGATGCCCGGGTTCCTTTGATTGTAAGCGTTCCGGGAATGAAGGCTAAAGGAAAAAAAACCAAGGCATTGGTTGAATTAGTTGATCTATACCCAAGCTTATGTGAGTTAACAGGTCTTCCTGTACCAGAACACTTACAAGGCATTAGTTTTGTTCCGGTGATAAACAACCACGAACTACCCTGGAAAAAAGCAGCTTTCAGTCAATATCCACGCGGCAACCTGATGGGTTATAGCATACGTACTGAACGTTTTCGGCTTACCCGCTGGCAAAAAAGTAACAACCCCGACGAGGTAGCTGCAGTAGAGTTATACGACTTACTAAAAGATCCAAAAGGCTTGGTTAATATTGCTGATCAACCGGAAAACCAACAGCTAATCAAACAGTTAGGTGGGATGATGAAACAGGCCAACATCGGAACCAAACAGGTCCCCGGTTTATTGGTAAATTAGATGTAACATAAAATCCTAAAGCTAATTCTTCCATAACGTAGCTTTCGAGTAATCTAAAAACCTCATTACCTGTAAGCATACTGTACAGCACGCCAGCAATTATTGAGCTACTCCATACCTTAAACGCAAAGAGGTAATGATTGATATCATTACCTCTTTGCGTTGCACTTTTTTAAAACAGGCGTTATTGTTTATTCTTTGTGTTAGTATAAAGGATTTTGGATGAGTTTTTTATTCTTATTCATTTCATCCAATTTAATAGGAAGAAAATAGAAACTTGGATTCCAGGACCTTCTAATAACTGACGGAATAACTTTATAAGTCGGCGTTGTTGTCAATCGATCCGGGTTAAGTTTATAAAGAATATCAATGCCTTGAGCATCTGTATATGCCTGGTTAGCTATCATCCAGCGGCGTACATCGAAATACCTGTTGTTTTCAAA
>JBBJOD010000090.1:0-12069 GCA_037721715.1 Chitinophagaceae bacterium
TTTTAGATTTTAACAATCCGACCACTGAAAGTTATTTTAAAACAGCACTGGAGTTGCAGAACGGTGTGAATGCCATCTACTCCACTTTGCGTTCCGGAGCACTGGTAGGCCGGGAGTGGTTTTTTACGCATGATATGAGAGGGGGTGAAACTTCACCTGGTGGCGCCCAGCTGGAAGCCCCGAGAGCAGAACTGTTAAAGCAACCTTCCCCCGCTCCTTCTAATTCTGTAATATCGAGTGTGTGGACGGGTGCTTATCAGATGATCAACCGGGCAAATCTTATTGTGTCCAAAGGACCGGAAATTACCGATAATATTCCCCTCAGGGATCGGTTAGTGGGTGAAGCGAAGTTCTTAAGAGGCTGGGCTTATTTTGAACTGGTCTCTCAATGGGGTGATGTTCCGCTGTATACCGAATCTGTTGCCTCCTCAATTGGTTTCAAGGGAAAATCGCCCGCTGCTGATATCTACACTTTTATTATCAGCGATCTGACAGATGCCGCTTCAAAGTTACCCGTGAACTATGGAGTTTCCGACAATGGCCGGGCAACAAAAGGGGCTGCTTATTCTCTATTAGGAAGGGTGCAGATGCAGAAGGGCGATTATGCCGCTGCAAAAGCCGCACTGCTGCAAGTGTTTGGCAAGTATTCTCTTGTAGATAATTACCAGTGGAATTTCGATGGCGACATCAAAAACGATAACAATGTTACCGTTGCAACCGGCCATGAATTTAACGCAGAATCTATTTTTGAAGTCGTTTTTGTTGACAGAGGAGACAATAATTTTAATTGGGGTTATAATGGCGAGGGTTCCACCAGCCCCCTGAGTACCGTACGCAACCAGGAGTATGGTATTACCTGGGGAAATGTAATTCCTTCCGACCGGTTTCTTACTGAATTTGAACCTTTGGACCCCAGGTATAACTTTACCATTTACGAGGAAGGCGATAAAATACTGACAAGCGTTCCGGTTGGCCCGTTGACGCTGACAGCAGACATCATGAATATTGCCCCCGGCATCAAAAATGGGGTATCCAAAAAAAGGTTCTTTCGTAAATACAATATTTATGAATACGTTAATTCAGGATTCCATCCCGGTGGACTGAATTCGCGACTTATTCGCTACGCAGATATTTTGCTGATGCTTGCCTAATGCGAAGCTGAAGTGGGAACACCGGTACAAGCCGCACTTTATATCAACCAGGTTCGCAGCCGGCCAAGTGTAAATATGCCACCTGTTGTACTTGCCTCAAAAAATCAGGCACTAAGAGCGGTTATGCATGAACGGCATGTTGAGTTGGGTGCGGAAGAAGTTGCCAGTATAGATATCCTGCGCTGGAGGCAAAAGGGTTATTTTCCATCTATCATGCCTGATCCGGTTCCAGGACAGGTTTCTTTTTTCCCTATTCCATCCATTGAAACATCTACCAACCCCCTGATAAAATAGTCAAAATGATTGAACTGGAAAGAGGCTATTGAATAGCCTCTTTTTTTTTACAGTTATCGTTCCAGGTAATGCGTAGTTTTGAATTTAATGTATGGTAAAGTACAGCCTGACACATGCATGAAAAGAAAGTCGTTTACCGCATTGCCATTATTTGTTTCTCAGTGGTCTGTTTTTTCACTTCGTGTACCCATCAATCACAAAACACGATGTTTACCCGGTTGACACCGGGCCAGTCAGGCATTTATTTCAGTAACGATATTCATGAAAATGACTCCTCCCATTCATTCATCAACGAATTTGGCTATATGGGCGGTGGAGTAGGAATCGGTGATTTCAATAACGACGGTCTGAAGGATGTTTTTTTTACAGGCAACCAGGTGAGTAGCCGGCTTTATATAAACAAAGGAGATAATCATTTCGAAGACATCACTCAGCGGGCGGGCATTACCACACATGATTGGGCAACGGGTGTAAGTATCGCAGATATCAACCACGACGGGTACGACGATATTTATGTTTGTGTCTTCGGAACAAATCTATTGGATCGCGCAAAAAACCTCCTTTTCATTAACCAGCGGAACCTGACTTTTCGTGAATCTGCCACTGAATACGGCCTCGCAGATACCGGCTATTCAACACAGGCTGTGTTCCTGGATTACGATAAAGACGGAGACCTCGACATGTATCTTGCCAATTATTTATTGAACGGTTCTAATGCAAACAACCTTTTTCCCCGCGACAATTCCGGCAAATCTTCGGCAAACGATAAACTCTACCGGAATGATGGATATGCTGCTTTGGCTGGCCATGATGTTTTTTCTGACGTAAGTATGCAGGCCGGAATAAAAGAAGATGGTTATGGGCTGGGTGTAGTGGCAGGTGATTTCAACAATGACGGCTGGCCGGATATTTATGTGGCTAATGACTTTGTGTCGAATGATAGGTTGTGGTTAAACAACCGGAAAGGAGGTTTTGTAAATTGTATCAGCGAAGCCACGAGGCATCAGAGCTATTCATCAATGGGTGCAGACGCCGCAGACCTTAACAATGACGGGTTGGAAGATATTGTAACCCTCGATATGCTTCCTGAATACAATCAACGCAAAAAGGCGACTTTTTTCTTCATGAATTACGATCGTTACCAGGCAGAAAGAGCTTTAGGTTATGAGCCGGAATTTGCAAGGAACATGTTGCAGCTCAACGTTGGAAACAGCGACAGCGTGCCACTATTCAGCGAAACGGGGCAGCTTGCAGGCATTTCTGAAACAGACTGGAGTTGGAGCGTACTCCTGGCTGATTTTAACAATGATGGCTGGAAAGATGTACACATCACCAATGGGATAGCAAGAGATTTCATCAACGGTGATTTCCTCGAGTTTAGTACTAATACATTTAACAATGCAGGCAGCCAGGAGGAACAACGAAAAGCCATACGTAAGAAATTGGCAGCCCTCAAGCCTGTTGAACTCACCAATTATTTATACCTCAATAACAAGGACCTGACTTTTCACAAGGCCACGGAATTAGCTGGTATTGGTGGTCCTTCTATGTCTAACGGTGCCGCATACGTGGATATAGATAACGACGGCGACCTTGATATCGTAGTAAATAATATCAATGAACCGGCATTTGTGCTGATCAATAATAGTCAACAGGCTGATTCATCCACCAACCATTTTATAAAAATCAAACTCGAGGGTGACAGCCTTAACACGAGGGGACTGGGGACAAAGGTTACATTGTACTGTAATGGAATGTTGCAGGTGCAGGAGCAAAACCCGGTAAGGGGTTATTTTTCCTCTGTTGACCCTGACTTGATTTTCGGTTTGGAAAAACAAACCAGGGTTGATTCGATTGTCATTATATGGCCCGACCAAAACATACAGGTATTGAAAGACATAGCCGCCGATACTATGCATATCGTTTCGTGGAAGCAGGCCAGATCTCCGTTATTGCACAAAACTAAAGTGTTAACGCCGCTTTTGAAAGATATTACCGCTTCCACAGGTATCGCCTTTAGCCACCATGAAAATATTTTCAATGATTTCGGAACCCAGCGACTCTTGCCCCAGAAATACTCTCAAATGGGGCCTTATATTACCACTGCAGATATCGATGGTGACCGAATCATTGATTTTTTTGTAGGCAATGGATTCAATTTTTCCGGACAATTGATGAAAGGGCACAAGGATGGAAGTTTCAGTGCCAGTAATCTAGTAGATAGCATCAAGATGGAAGAGGATATGGACTGTATTTTTTTGGATACAGATTCAGATGGTGACCAGGATTTACTGGTTACAGGCGGAGACGTTCAACACCCGGTAAATTCACTCCATTACCGGCCGCGCTTATATATAAATGATGGCAAGGGGAATTTTATGCTGAGCAGTAAGTGCATACCCAGTCATGTAAATACCATTGCTGGCTGTGTGCGGGCAGGAGATTATGACAACGACGGTGACCCCGACTTGTTTATTGGAGGGCGGGTTGCTGCATCATATCCGGTTTCACCGAAAAGCTATTTACTTCAAAACAATAAAGGCGTATTTACGGATGTAACCGCCAGCGTTTGTCCGGCATTGCAAAAGGCAGGGATGATAACGTCAGCGGTATGGACAGACTTTGATGGTGATAACCAGGCAGACCTGGTATTAGCGGGCGAATGGATGCCGGTAAGTTTTTTAAAAATAACAAAGGCCAGTTACATGAAGTAACAAGCACAACAGGACTGACGGAAATGGATGGCATGTGGCGTAGCCTGTGTGCAGCCGATATGGATAATGATGGGGATATTGATTTGGTAACAGGTAACCTTGGATTGAATTGTGTGTATAAAGCCGGCCCTTCAACGCCTATGGAATTGTTTGCGTCTGATATTGACGGCAATGGTAGCATTGACCCTGTTATGTTCTATTATATCAAAGAAAATGATGAAATAAGAAGATCATATCCTGCCATTACTAGGGGCCAGCTTACAGAACAGGTTCCGGCGATGAGGAAAAAATTCCTGCTTTACAAAGATTACGCAAGGGCAACATTTGATGATATTTTCAAAGGTAAGATTGGGAAAAAAATGCCCAGCTTTACCTGTAACGAAACACGAAGTTGCTGGCTGGAGAACATGGGTAACGGAAAATTTTTGAAACATCCATTACCTGTTGAAGCGCAATTTGCACCAGTGAATGCAATGGTGGTGGAAGACCTGGATGGCGACGGTTTTAAAGACCTGATCATTGCTGGCAACGAATACCAGGCGGAAGTAACGATCGGAAGATACGACGCATCTTATGGAACTGTTTTGAAGGGAAGCAAGGAAAAATTGTTTACTCCCTTATCGATCTTGCAAAGTGGATTGATACTTAAGGGAGATATAAAAAGCATGGTACTGATCCCTTCTGCAAATGGGGGTAAACTGCTGGTGGCGGCTGCCAATAATGATAGCTTGAGGGTGTTTCAAATTAATGGTCCGTTAAATAAACATATCTAAGCGAATCTTACATGCCGTGAATTTGGGTGGAGACCTACTGTGATCTTCTTTTGGAACGAATCTGATGGTTCCGTTTTTACATTGTTTCAGGAAATCCTTGCCTTTAGGGGCTTCATTCATGTAGTTTGCCAAAGTGTATAATTAGTCACTGTACATGAATACCGATGGATGCCTTTATTTTTATAGATGTTGTTGATGTCAAAAATTAAAGCACAGAATTGTTTACATTGCTTAGATAAATTACCATTAAGATTGTTTCAAACATGCCTATAAAAAGAACGTTATCTTCCTTAGTACTTCTTCTATCTTTCTTACAATGTAAACTAAGTGCACAAACAGTCAATACATTGCCACATAGCACACCTGAGGCAGAAGGTGTATCTACAATAGCAATCAGTGCCTTTCTGGATTCGATCGCCGCAAGCAAACATGAATTTCACAGTTTTATGTTCCTGAGACATGGTAAGGTTATCGCAGAAGGCTGGTGGAATCCTTATCGCAAAGACCTCAGACACACGTTGTATTCTTTAAGCAAAAGTTTTACTGCCACAGCCGTCGGGTTTGCCAGGGCAGAAGGAAAGCTATCGTTGATCGATAAGGTGGTGTCTTTTTTTCCGAATGAATTACCTGATTCGGCGAATGCTTATTTACAGCAACTGACCGTGAAAGATTTGCTCACTATGTCTGTTGGGCAAGAGCCTGACCCTACCGGCATTGTTGTGCAGGATAATAATTGGGTGAAGCGCTTCTTTACGGTTCTTATCAAGTACCAGCCGGGTAGCCGTTTCTTGTACAACTCTGCGGCTACGTATATGCTTTCTGCAATTGTGCAAAAGGTAACCGGTGAAAAAATTGTCGATTTTCTACAACAAAGGCTTTTTGCACCTTTGGGTATAGCAAAGCCCGATTGGGAGGAAGATCCTAAACACATAAATACTGGAGGCTGGGGACTTCGGTTACAAACAGAAGACATTGCAAAGTTTGCACAGCTTTTCCTGCAAAAAGGAAAATGGAACGGGAAACAATTATTGCCGCAGGGTTGGGTAGAAGAAGCGAGTACGGCGCACATCATTCAACACCCCGGTTATTCACCATCAAAACGAGACTCAAGTGACTGGGAGCAGGGCTATGGTTATCAAATGTGGCGCTGTAGAAACAATGCGTATCGTGGTGATGGGGCATTTGGGCAGTACGCGATCATTCTGCCTGAGCAGGATGCGGTGATCGCCATAACATCAGAAACAGCAGACATGCAAGGCGAATTGAATTTGATTTGGAAAATATTGCTGCCGGCGATGCGGAACGGGAAACTTGCCGCTAATAAGGATGCAGATGCCATGCTATTAAAGAAATTGGCTGCACTCTCCCTTCCGGTGAAGAAAGAAGTAATGCCTGTTTCGCTTACCAAAGCGAAGACTTTTTTAATGGAGCCTAATGCGCAAAATATCCGTTCACTTGCGTTTAACTTCACTGACAACATTTGCGAATTGATTGTAAAACCTGAAACCGGAGCATATACTATTCGTTTTGCCGCAAACAATTGGCAACCCGGCGAAACGGAACTAAAGGGGCCGTACCTTGTAAGCGCGGCAAGAAATTATCTTGCCGGGTTACCCGCTTTTAAAGTGGCAGCAGAGTACACGTGGATAGACTCAAACACCCTTGAACTGGTTCTACGGTATATTGAAAGTCCACACACCCAAACTTTTTTATGCCGTTTCAACGGGGATAACATTACAGTCGATATGATGCGGAGCTTCAACACCAATGCTCCCGGTGCAGTTACCACACTCCAGGGAAGGGCACAATAAAAACGATGATGTTACAGGAGAAGATAAACATAGGTGGGCGCCAGCAATATCTTACAACTGGCTGTGCCTACCTGTGGCGAATTAACGGCGGAGATCGCCAGGAAAGAAACGCGAAGGACGCAGAAAAAAACAGGACCTGGCGCAAGGTGCCTACCTGCGACGAATTAACCGCAGGAGAACGCCAAGGAAGAAACGCAAAGGACGCAGAAAAAAACAGGACCTGGCGCAAGTATTCCAACGGGTTATCTCGGGACTTTTCAATTTATCCAGAATGCCAGTTGGACAACTTGTGCCTACCTGCCCACAAAGAATTAACCTTGGAGAATGCCAGTTGGACAACTTGTGCCTACTAAACCTGAAGTTTGCCAGGAGTCCGTGCCCGTTTGGCCGAAAGTACTATTAACCCAAAAATTGAAGCCAGGATCGAGGCAACCAGGATAGCCATTTTTGACTAATTACCTACTGCAGGATCATCGAAAGTTAATAGCGTAATAAATATTGACATGATGAAGCCAATGCCTCCCAGCAGCCCTGCCCCCCAGATGTGTCTCCATTTAACCCCGGTTGGTAATTCTACCCAACCAGGTTTTATCACAAGATAACTTAACAGTACAATACCAAGTGGTTTACCTGCTACCAGCCCTGAAATAATTCCTAAACTATTGGTCATTTGCAAATCATTTACCCAGGTATCATTCATTAGAATTCCTGTATTCACTAAAGCAAAAACGGGAAGTATAATAAAGGCTACGGGTTTATGGAGAAAGTGATAAACCTTGGAAGAAGGCGAGTCTTGATCACCCCTGCCAAATAATTATTACGACAATTAAAAAAGAATTTAATCCTATCAATAGAATATTTTCTGCTTCACTAAATAGGGTTATTCAATTTACCTACCTACATGATTGAATGTATATAAAATCAGCAGGTTCCTATTGACGTTTGCTTATTGTATTTTTTTGACGAATGTATGAATTGCCTACAGGCCAGACAGTATTTTACTAAAGGCTGTAATACTTTTATTACTAAATTATCTGTATGTTTCTAAAGGCAAATAAGAATGGGCAATTTAAAAACTAAAAGGGGGTGATTTAGGAATTAACAGTACATGACCTTGGTTGACAGTGAAGCGAGGCACAGTTTTTTCATACAGTCATTGAAGTTATTCTAGAAGATTAATAACTTTTAACATACGAAAAAACGGTCATAAACTTAAGGCAGAGACTCCTTAAATTTGTTTAGTAAAGAAAAAAAGTTGTTTTTTTAAGAGCAAAAATTACAACATAAGTAGATGAGAGTGAGAGAAAGAATCAGGAACATTAATTTAATAATATATGAATAATAATCCCGTTTTCATTGTAGACGATGATACAGATGATCACCATTTGGTCAGGGAGTGCTGGAAAGAACTGGGTTTCGCCAATGCTTTAGTATTTTTCAAAAGCGGGGAGGAAGTTTTGCAATACCTTCAAGCAACAAAGGTCAGTCCTTTCTTGATTCTGTGCGATGTGAACGTTCCGGCTATGGGTGGTTTCGAATTAAAGTCGATACTGATGCGGGATGAATTACTCAATTATAAAAGTGTTCCTTTTATTTTTTGGTCAACCTACGCTTCTAACCGCCAGATTAAACAGGCATTTTCTTTGTCAGCGCATGGTTTTTTTATAAAAGGCAATAAGATAGCGGAGTTGAAAGAGTCTCTTTCTGAAATAATTAATTATTGGCAAAAGAGCAAACAGCCTGAAATTGATTGATGTAGCCAAATTCATGGCAGATAAAAGATGTCCAACACCCTCCAAAACATTTTTGTAGAGAATATTTTTCTTTAGTTTGTTCTATCGTTTGCCATTTTTGGCAATACGAAATTTGCTGTAGCCCATTCCTGCCATTTTATTTTTAGATCTTCCAACAAGGCAGCGTGCGTAGAGGCAACATCTTTCTGTTCCGACCTGTCGTTGGAAAGATCAAATAACACCCAGGTATTATTTTTTAGCGAATAAATCGCCTTCCAGTTGCCTTTACGGATCGCAGCATTATATTGGTGTTCCCAATACATATATTCATGTTGCTTAAAGGGTTTGCCGGTGAAGGCTGGTTGCAGGGAATTGCCCGTTAACGGATAGATCGTTTGCCCGCCGTGAGAAATTGTAGGATATTCCGCACCTGTTAAAGCAAGAATAGTAGGCATCACGTCAATTAAATAAGCGGGTGTAGAGACGATTTTATTTTTCTGAGTAACCCCCTTTGGCCAATGCATGATAAAGGGGGCAGCAATGCCGCCTTCTTCTGCACGGTTCTTCCATTTGCGAAAAGGCGTATTGGAAACATTTGCCCATCCCATACCGTAAGAAACCGGGCCTGAAAAAGCCGGGTCGTTAATGAGGGAGTCTGGCTGGCTGCCCAGTTCCTGGTATGTTTCGGCACAAGCGCCGTTATCACTTAAAAAGATGATCAGGGTATTATCGTATTGTCCTTTTTGTTTTAACGCAGCAATCAATTTACCTACATTATCATCAAGGCATTTTACCTGTGCCGCATACACTGCCATACGGTAAGCCACCCCCTTACGTTCTGCCGGTGACAATTTTGCCCATGTCCTTACTGCGGTATCCCTTTCACTAAGACCCCAGTCTTTATTTACGACTCCGGTTTTTATCTGTTTATCATAACGTTTTTTCCTTACCGCATCCCAACCGATATTGTATCTTGTTTCAAACAATTTTATGTCTTCTTCTTTTGCATGAAGCGGCCAGTGAGGTGCATTGAAGGCGAGGTATAAAAAGAAAGGCTTGTTGTCTTTATGGCTATTTACAAAGACTACGGCACTGTCGGTGAATGCATCAGTAGTGTAATACTTTCCTTCAGGTGGTGAAAGTTTTTCATTGTTATAAGTGAGTCCTCTTCCTTCCTGCGGCTTAAAATAGCTGGCAGCGCCGGCAAGTATACCGTAGAATTTTTCGAAGCCTCTTTGCAGGGGCCATTTCTCTTTTTCATGAAAACCCAGGTGCCATTTGCCCGTCATGTAGGTATGGTAGCCTGCTGTTTGCAATACTTCAGGAATAGTGACACAATGTTTATTTAAATAACCCTTGTAACCAGCGGTTCCCCAATCATTCAAATCTATGTTTTCTTTCCTGCTTCCCGGGTCTTCGCTCATTTGGCCGACACCTGTTTGATGCTGGAATAAGCCTGTTAATAAACTGGCTCTTGTGGGGCAGCATCTTGATGTGTTGTAAAACTGGTTAAATCGTATGCCGCCTTCAGCAAGCATGTCAAGATTGGGAGTAGGTATTTCGCTGCCATAGCAACCGATATCACTGTACCCTAAATCGTCTGCCATGATCAAAACAATATTAGGCTTTGGCTGGCCAGCTACCGCTAAAGATAACAGGCAGCCTGCCAGGATGAACGTATTTATTTTATTTGTCAGCATGCAATTTTTAATTTTTTAATATTTTCGTAACTACTAAGTATTGCTTTTCATGCATTATTTTCGATTACATAGACTTCCACCAGGTTAGTAATTTTTGAGTCAATTCTTTTGTTACTGAAGGTTCTTTTGCGGCTAGATTGCTTTTTTCATTTTCGTCTTTAGTCATATTATACAATTCCACACCCGAACCATCGTGTTGCATTAATAATTTCCATTTGCCTTCGCGAATGGCAAGGGAAGGGCTTTTATCGTATTTATCAGGTGGGTATTTAAAAGAGATGTCATTTCGACCATATTCCCAGTAAATTGGTTTTTTACGAACAGCGGGTTTGCCAAGCATAACCGCGGTTTTATCTTCCCCGTCAGGCACATAATTTTTTGGCAATATAGCTCCGCCTAATTTACAAAAAGTGGGTAGCATATCCGAAGCATGAACAATAGAAGAACTGTCTGTTGTGCCGGCTGTTACATGACCGGGCCAGCGGACAATAAAGGGCATTCTAATGCCGCCATCATACAGCGATAGTTTAGTGCCCCTCATGCCGGCGGAACGTTCGTTGCGAAAATTTGGCAAAGGTCCGTTGTCGCTGGTAAAAACAACCAGGGTATTTTCATCCAGGCCCAGGTCTTTTATACCCCGCATCAGCCTTCCTATTTGCCTGTCGTATTCATAAAGTACATCAATAAAGCTTTTTTCATCTTCCGGCTTTCCGGCAAAGCGGCGCATTTCTCCATCACCCGGTACCCAGGGGGTATGCATATCATCCGGCCAAAGATTTATAAAGCAAGGCCGGCCCCGGTGCTTTTGAAGAAATGACAGGGTTTTATCAACAAAGTAGGCAGTGCGGCTCCACCTTTTAATACTGTCTTTATCGCTCCAGATCCAATCGGTAGCAGTAAGTACTGGGTCGGGGTCAGGGCTTTCCCAGGTGCTGCTCCATTCATCAAAACCGTACTCTTTTATGGAGGGTGCATCGTCAACATCTCTGCCGCCTCCCATGTGCCATTTTCCAAAATGACCTGTGGCATATCCTTTAGCCTTCAGTATCCTGGCAGTGGTAGGTGCAGCAGGGTTCAAAAAATCTACTTGTTCGCATAACTTGTTGTCTGCTTTTTTTTGTAGGAAACTGGTGATTTTCCATTTGGCAGGCGCCATGCCCGTCAGCAACCCTACACGGGATGGCGAACAAATTGGGGAAGCGCTATAATATTTAGTGAACATTTTTCCTTCGCTAGCCATTCGGTCAATGTTCGGAGTTTTATATGTTCCGTTGAAACAACTGATATCACCATAGCCCATGTCATCAGTTAGAATGAAAATGATGTTAGGCTGTTTTTGTGAGTAAGCGTTTGTTAGTAACAGTAAGGTGGCTGCGAGCAGGAGTATTTGTTCAACCAGCAAAGAACGAAGCACACGCAAATTTGCTTTTGCCACTATCGGCTTTTTATGCAATTGTTGGTTGCAGGTTGTCGAATTATTTCTCGGGTGCTTTCTTGCCATCGCTCCAGTTTTTAATAACGGTTTCAACAAAGATATTGATTTTGCTAATTAATTTTTTGGCTAGCTTGTGGTTGCCTATGGCAAATAATGCCTAAGGACCAGAAGGAAGAAACCACAAGGACCGCCTTAAGGAAACTGCAGTAGCCTTATATCATACGCCGGCATGGCGTTCATTATATTTTGTGAAAGCACCGGTCATTCATATTCAACCCGGATTCATCCGGTAAAAATAAACCTGTATTTTTTTAGTATTCGCTTCAGCCATTGGTGCACTACATCCGAATATTATTTCATTTTTCCCTTCTTTCAATTGTTGGAACACAGCCTCTATGAAATCACTTACTGGTGGTGCAGCATCGTGCCGCCCTTTCCCTCCAACATCCATATTCAGT